>CAUORV010000072.1:0-6877 GCA_963507085.1 uncultured Atopobium sp. | reverse complement strand
ACAACTGCTACTGTCTTAGTTACCGAGAAGCCGGTATTGCGTGCAATAAGCAGGCCCACCAGGCCAGCAATGCCAAAATACAACATAATTGGCGCAACAATGTAGGAATAGAACAGTGGGGTGGAAGAGTCTTGAGGCAGCGTTTGCCTCAGAACCATCAAAACAATTCCCAATACCGTCAAAACGCCAAGAAATGATGCGTTTCCAATAAAAGTCTTTTTCGTCATAGTTAACTCCTTTGATAAGGGGTATTAAGTATAGTGTAACTAGTACCTTGTTCCCGACCTTGTCTATTTCATACGCGGGATGTGGCTAAAACCGCTGCTCTCCATATGTTTCAAGGTCAAACGTTTGAATTAGAGGAGTTTTTCATGACTGATGCAGAACTCAAAGCAAGCGCCGAGGCGTTTGTTAACGAGCACTGGGAAGAGATTATTGAGGATATTCGCTACCTTGTGCAGGTAGAGTCCGTTGAAAATCTGTCTCTAGCAGAGCCTGGCAAGCCTTGGGGTCCAAAGTCTTATGAGGCACTTCGCCGCGGCCTTGAGATTGCAGAGCGCCTGGGTCTTGAGACTACAGATGTAGACGGTTACCTGGGCTTTGGCGACCTTCCTGGTGAGTCCGAGAAGTACCTTGCTACCATCGCTCACTCCGATATTGTTCCTCTGGGCAAGGGTTGGACGGTAGACCCTCTTGACGTTACCCGTCGCGAGGGCTTCATTCTGGGCCGTGGCGTTCTTGACGATAAGGGCCCTCTTGCCCTCTCGCTCTGGGCAGCTCACTACTTTGTAGAGCAGGTAAAAAAGACTGGCAAGAAGCTTCCTTACACTCTGCGTGCCATCGTTGGTAACAACGAGGAGACTGGCATGGGTGACGTCCCTTACTACCTCTCCAAGTATCCAGAGCCAGCATTCTGCTTCACGCCAGACGCTGAGTTCCCACTTATCTGCGGCGAGAAGGGCGTGTACCACGCACAGTTCACGTCTCCAAAGATTGCTGGCGCACACAGCGAGAAGATCGTTGAGCTTGACGGTGGTACCGTACCTAACGCTATTCCAGGTCTTGCAAGCGCACTTGTCCGCGCTGACGCATCTACCTTGGCTGACACTGATTCCATCAAGGTTGAGGACGCAGGCGTTGAAGATGATGGCACCAAGCTTGCTCGCATTAACGCAACAGGTAAGGGTGGACATGCTTCCATGCCTGAAGGAACCGTCAATGCAATTGGCCTGCTTGTAACCTACCTGCTTGATAACAACCTCTGTGGAGAAGAAGAGCGCGGCTTCTTGACCTTCTCGAAGCAGCTTTGCTCAACTACTGATGGTACTGGTACGGGCATCCAGAGTGCTGACGACAAGTTTGGTCCTCTGACCTGCATCTCTGGTACTATCCGCACCAAGGGCGATGTCTACGTACAGACCGTTGACTCTCGCTATCCTACTTCCACCACCGGCGAGGCTATCACTAAGCGCATGACTGAGCTGGGCGAGGATCACGGCTGTACCTTTGAGGTTCTCTCCGATGCTGTACCTTTCTACATTGACCCAAGCTCCCCTGAGATTACTACCCTGCTTGATACCTTCCATGAGTACACCGGCAGTGATGAGCAGGCGTTTGTTATTGGTGGCGGCACCTATGCACGTCACTTTAAGCGCGCAGTTGCCTTTGGTCCTTATGACAGCAAGGCCGCAAAAGACCTGCCAGAGTGGGTTGGTATGGAGCACGGTCCTGACGAGGGAATCTCTGAGGAGTGGCTCAAGCGCGCCCTTAAGATTTACATTGTCAGTATTGCTCGCCTGATGCAGCTTGACCTGTAAAGCTACCGAGTAGCAGAAATGCTATAAGCAACAGCAACACTACAAGCAAAGCCTCTACATCCAAAAGGATGTAGAGGCTTTTTAGGTGGAGTTACTTTAGATGCTAAGACCTTGAATGAATCTTTTTCCAAAAGCGCAATCCATAGCTATTAGGAAGTCCTGCTTCAATACGAATAGCCAAATACAATCCGGAGGCGTTGTAAACAAGCTCAAAGATATCTTGGCTGGTTACGGCAGGAATACCCTGCGTTAATGCCGTAAAGATAATTCTTGCTACGTCAAACAGAACGATAACGGTAACAGCAAGAATATACGGTCTAATAAATCGGGCATCATTTGAACCCTTGAGAGCTAAAAGACCTGCAATAAGAGAAAATGCCGCACCGAGCGTCACCAAGAAAATGGTAAGGATTCCCTGTTGAGCTAAGAATTGATTAACGGTTATCAGGGCAGGCAGATTCACAACCCTAGAAAAATCATGCAATCCAAGCAAAATTAGTACCAGAAAAAGAGCGATGCCACTAAACGCAATGGATACCAGCGCAAACAAGTGAAGAACTCGCTGGTGACGAGAGCGCCAATAGGTAGTTCCCACAACGCCTTGGTCATGCTCTTTCTTAACCTTGTCCGCAAGATTAGAGCAAATTACCACGTATACAATGGTGTTGAGCTGGATAAACGGATCCAGGATAATCAAGTCTCCTCTACCCCAAGCCCACAAAATTCCTACCAGAATAATCAAGCCAATCAGATAGCAAAGAAATCTGTATGGTTCAACTTTTGATGAGTCTTTGGCTGCACGTAATCCAAGTACCGAGGTTACAACCTGCAACACACCAATAAGCAATACAAACACATAGCCTAGAAGCACGTTATTGCTGAACGTAAAATACACACCGCTGAACTCAAGCTGTTCCAAAGGAACAGCAGGCTGTAAGCCCATAACAGTTGCAAAAAGAGATGCCGACGTAGTCAGAACATCTGCTGCTCCCAAGATAATCAAAACAATTGAAACAATGCGCAAGATATGTTGAGCAGGAGTTCTAGGAACAGTGGCCTTAACTCGGTCAGATGCAGGACGGTTCAGAGGCTGATCCTCATCAACTACAAGGATTTTCTCGGCACGCTCTGCTACTTCAGAAACGTTTTCTGCCAGCTCAGATGATGCCTCGGTGACCTTTTTAGAAAGCTCGCCTACTCTTGAGTTTTCAGCCAGCTTGGTTAGCTCAACGCCGATATCTTTCTTCTGTTCCGTTGGCACAACAAATCCTCACACTTGTCCAAAATGTTCAAATAAATCATAGCATTAGCTACTTTGCTGTGTTAGTATTTGCAACTGTCCGTGTACCTGCAAGTATGTAAGGAGGCTTGTTCGATGCTTTTTTAATCTTCTCGTGAGCGTGTCACATGTCCACACCACGAGTCTGTCTGACATGTTCCACCACTAATCGAGGAGAAGTATGGAATCGAATAAGCTTTTTGCGGAAACACCACCATTTAAATTATTTATACGAGCAGCCCTTCCAGGCGCTATTGCTATGCTTGCGTCGATGCTTTACGACACCGCAGATGGAATCCTTGTTGGACGCTATCTGGGTCAGGAGTCTTTTGGCGCAGTAACCATTGCCATTCCGCTGGTCATTCTCTGCTTTGCTGTTGCCGACCTTATTGGCGTTGGCGCTTCTGCGGTTATTGCAGTTGAACATGGCAAGAAGAACCACCAGACTGCTAATAACATCTTTACCATTGCATTTATCATGCTTATTACCACAGGCGTTATCAGCGGCATTTTCTTCTTCTTTTGTGCACCAAACGTTCTGGCACTGATGGGTGCTCAGGGAAAAATTGCCGAGCAAGGAACTATCTACCTGCGCGTATGGACTCTTTTCTTACCAGTTATGTGCATCTCGTACGCCGTTGATAACTTCCTTAAGATCTGTGGAAAAATTAGGCGCTCTACCAGCATTGCCTTTATCTCTGCAATTTTGGGAACCGTACTTGAATACTACTTCCTGGGAGTTTTGGGATTATCCGTTGAGTATGCGGCACTGGGTTACTGCATCTCTATTACCTTTTCGTCCCTTTACGGTGTATGGCCCTTTATTGGCAACAAGCAGATTCTCAAATTTGTGAAGCCTCACTTTAATTGGACGCACATAAAAGAGATTTTTGTAAACGGCTTTCCTATCTTTATGCAGAACATCTCAAGTAGGATTTATTCCCTGCTGATGAACGCTGCCCTGCTCACCCTTGGTGGAGATATTGCCATTGCATCTTACGGCGTGCTTCTCTACTCTGGCGGCCTTATCCAGCCGCTCATTTATGGACAGGCCGACGCCATGCAACCAGCTATTGGTTATAACTGGGGCGCAAAGAAAAAAGATCGAGTACTTGCCATTGAGAAGTACATCTTCTCCACAGGCATCATCATTGGCATTTTTGCCTTCTGCGTCTCGTTCTTCTTCTCGGAGTTCTTGGTCAAACTGTACCTGCCAGAAGGAACACAAGAGCTGCTTAACATGGCCATCCCGGCTATGCGCATTCACGCTTTTATCTTTATTTTTAGCTGGATTACCATGTGTACCGAGAGCTTGGCTATTGCGCTCAAGCAAACAAAGATCTCCAACCTTTTGAGCATCTTTATGGCACTTATCTTCCCTATCAGCTCACTGCTGATACTGAAGCCATTTGGTCTGGACGCACTTTGGTACGTGTCAGTTGTGTCCAATATACTCTCAGCACTGCTCTCTATTGGCTGCCTCATCCACATCTATCGCAAGCACTTTAGGGGTGTAGGCGCTGATGACGCAGACAATGCATCTGAGCTTCAGAATGAGAATACCCAGCTCACCGAGGCGGAGCTTGCAGAGGCAGAGCTCGCAGCTTCCGAACTCTCTAGCCCAGAAGACCACCTGGACGGCGAGTCCATCTCCCGGGCTCAATAGCCCGCGCGCTCCCAGCTCCGTACAACAACGCACTCCTCACAAAAAACATGGCGAGAAGACCTTCTGATTCCAAGATCTTCTCGCCATAAACATAAGCGGTTATAGAACGTCTACCTACAGCGCAGCAAGTGCCTGCTCGACGTCATTGATAAGGTCTTCGGTGCCCTCAATACCACAGCTCAGGCGTACGGTACCTGGGGTAATGCCTGCTGCTACAAGCTCCTCGTCAGTAAGCTGACGGTGTGTTGAAGAAGCTGGGTGCAAACAGCAAGAACGAGCGTCTGCAACGTGTGTTGCAATAGAGAAGACCTTGAGGTTGCCCAAGAACTTCTCGGCAGCCTCGCGACCACCAGCAACGTCAACAGTGATAACACCGCAGGAACCGTTTGGCAGGTACTTCTGAGCCAGCTCGTAGTACTTATCTCCTGGAAGGCCAGGGTAGCTTACGTGCGCAACCTTAGGGTTGTTAACAAGCGCCTCGGCAACTGCCTGGCCATTCTTGCAATGCTGAGCCATACGAACATGCAGGGACTCAAGGCCAAGGTTAAGATAGAAAGCGCTCTGTGGCGACTGGATAGAACCAAAGTCACGCATAAGCTGAACGGTTGCCTTAGTAATAAAAGCGCCGCCGTTACCAAAGGTATCTGCATACACAAGGTTGTGATACGAAGGATCTGGCTGTGTCAAACCTGGGAACTTGTCTGCGTGTGCAGCCCAGTCAAAGTTGCCGCCATCAACAATAGCGCCGCCAACAGCAGAACCGTGACCATCCATGTACTTAGTAGTGGAATGGGTCACAATATCTGCTCCCCACTCAAGAGG
Source organism: uncultured Atopobium sp. (assembly GCA_963507085.1). Lineage (GTDB taxonomy): Bacteria > Actinomycetota > Coriobacteriia > Coriobacteriales > Atopobiaceae > Lancefieldella. Next base: position 1,293 of record CAUORV010000072.1, on the reverse strand, counting down.
ACGGCAGTTCACAGGTGTAGCAAAGGTGTTATCAACAATCAGTGGCACGCCATGGTCATGAGCAGCCTTTGCCCAGCGCTCAATATCAAGGACAACCAGCGCAGGGTTTGCAACAGTCTCACCAAAGACGCACTTGGTATTTGGCCTAAATGCTGCATTAATCTCCTCGTCAGTTGCATCTGGCGAGATAAACGTGCACTCCACGCCCATCTTCTTAAGGGTGATAGCAAACAGGTTAAAAGTGCCGCCATAAATGGTGGAAAGCGCAATAAAGTGATCTCCGGCCTCAGCAATGTTAAAGACGGCAAAGAAGTTTGCTGCCTGACCAGAAGAAGTCAGCATTGCAGCAGTACCGCCCTCAAGAGCACAAATCTTTGAAGCTACATTATCCAGCGTTGGATTCTGAACGCGAGAATAGAAATAGCCAGCAGCTTTGAGGTCGAACAACTCTCCAAGCTGCATCGACTCGTCATATTTGAACGTGGTTGATTGAATGATAGGCACTTGCCTAGGCTCACCGCAACCAGGCTGATAACCGCCCTGCACGCAGCGAGTCTCGATGCTCTCAGACATAGCATCCTCCCTCATAATCATCATCCACGCCGCGCAAACGTCAATGCGCTCCAAACGTGGACTATGTGATTATCTAAGGATACTAGTCTCTCTACCCTCAATAACACGCTCAATCAAAACTTTTTCATGTTCTGAAACAATTGCGAGGTCTGAGGTAACATCTCTGAAGTCCATGGAGTCTTTCCACTCTTTGACCAGGGAAATGTTACGCTGAGCTGTGCAAACAATACTAAGCTCAGAGTCAATATCCTGCATAATCTGAGTATAATTTGCGCGTTTCTCGCCCAGCATATCACTGAGGTGGAAAAGAATGTGCTCAACTTCACGAACTTCTCGCCTTGCATGGTGTACCTCAGAGAAGCTAGTCATATCCAAGCCAAAGAGGCGCGCATCAATAGTCTCCAGCATGTAATCAAAGCGGCTGCTAATGTCTTCAAACGAGAGACCATCTTTTAGTACCGCGTCTGACCATGCAGGCTCAAAGAGCTCATCCAGCGCGCAGCGCAGACTACGACGGACAGCCTTCTTGCGCAGACCTTCGCAAATGCGATCGCGCTCAGACTCGCGAGCTGCTTCTACAGCGCTGACCAGCTTGGAGCCCTGAGAAAGCTCTCCAGACTCCATCAAATCTGCAACGGTATCAGAGAAGCCGTCAATCTCACGAAGACGCGTAGTTGCACCAAGCATCAGCCTATAAACAGGCTCAGCAATCTCAACTGC
>CAUORV010000071.1:0-6973 GCA_963507085.1 uncultured Atopobium sp. | reverse complement strand
GGCCATATTACACATCAAATGAAGATAATCTGCACGTTTGAGGTATTTTCAGCGTAATGTATACGTCTTTTTGACAGATTATCTGTCATAGGTGTGTTCAGCCATCAACAAAACAGTGCAATCAACTAAGTAATGCTGCTAAAACCAAATTACGAGAAATTCTTGGACATGTTCTGGGTAAACCAAAAACATAACTTCGCACATCAAAGCTATGTTTAGATTGCCACGTGTTTGACCTGTACATTTGACCTGCACATCTAACGCGTCGCTCGCACGATGTGGTTGACCGAAGCCCTGCGCCCGCACCCCACGCGCGCTGCGTCCCGCGCGTCGCGCAGCAAACAAGCTGCTCATTTCAGCACCGTTTAAAGAAAGGCCGCACATGTACCTAGAGAATATCAATGGACCAGAAGACGTAAAGAAGCTGAATGCGGAGGCTCGTGCGGTACTTGCGCAGGAGATTCGCGACAACTTGCTGGTCATGGAGTCAAAGCATGGCGGCCACTTTGGCCCAAACTTTGGCATCGTCGAGGCAACAATCGCGCTCCATACGGTGTTCAATTCGCCCGTTGACCATATCGTTTACGACGTCTCGCACCAGACGTATCCCCACAAGATGCTCACCGGCCGCAAGCAGGCATACATGGATTCTGCGCTTTACGACTCGGTGTCTCCTTACACCGATCCCGCCGAGACCCCGCATGACCTCTTCAAAATCGGCCACACTTCCACGTCTATCAGCTTGGCGCTTGGTCTGGCAAAGGCTCGCGACATCATGGGCGGCAAGGAGAACATCATCGCCGTTATCGGCGACGGCTCCATGTCCGGCGGCGAGGCGCTTGAGGGCCTGAACGTTGCCGGCGAGCTGAACAGCAACTTTATCATCGTCTTCAACGACAACCAGATGTCCATCGCCGAGAATCACGGCGGCATGTACGACCAGTTTGCTGAGCTGCGTCGCACTAACGGAGCTGCCGAGAATAACCTCTTCAAATCGATGGGCCTGGACTACCTGTATGTCAATGACGGCAACGACATCGAGTCTCTTATCGCCGCATTTGAGCAGGTAAAAGACTCGACCCATCCGGTCGTGGTCCACATCAATACGCTCAAAGGCAAGGGCTACGCTCCCGCGGAGGCAAACAAGGAGAAGTGGCACTGGCACATGCCGTTTGACATCCAGACTGGTCAGAGCCCTGCATCCGGTTCTTCCGAGTCGTATGCCAGCATTTTTGCAGAGTATGCCCTCAAGCGCGCAAAGACTGACCCAAAGTTCTTGGTGCTTATGTCGGCTGTTCCTGGCCTGCTTGGCCTTACGCAGGAACGTCGAGAAGAGCTGGGAAAGCACTACCTTGACGTGGGCATTGCCGAGGAAACCGCAGTTGCAATGGCTTCCGGCGCAGCTCACGCCGGCGCGCACGTGGTTTGGGGCTCAAGCGCAACCTTCATCCAGCGCACCTACGACCAGCTGACCCAGGACCTGGCGCTCAACCAGAATCCTGCGGTTATCGTGGGCTCCGGCTCCATTAGGGGTTTGATGGCCGCCACCCACCAGGGCCTTAGCAGCATTTCCATGATCGCAAACATCCCTAACATGGTGTTCCTCGCGCCGTCCAACGCCGAGGAGTACGTTGCCATGCTCGACTGGGCACTTGACCAGGACAAACACCCCGTCTACATCGCAATCCCTTCCGGTCCCGTGGTCCACGCCGAGGGTCCCGTCCGCACAAATTTCGACAACCTCAACACCTACGAGGTCACGCGCCAGGGCTCCAAGGTGGCCGTTCTTGCCTTGGGCGATTTCTACGACCTTGGCGAGAAAACCGTCGAGGCCCTTAGTTCCACCTTGGGAATTGAAGCCACGCTGGTCAAGCCATACTTTGCCTCTGGCATCGACCAAAATCTGCTCGACAACCTGGTAAAAGACCACGACGTCATCGTGACCATTGAAGACGGTATTATCGAAGGCGGTTGGGGACAGAATATCGCTAGCTACCTGGGAACTTCTTCCGCACGCGTGCTGAACTACGGCGTCAAGAAGGCCTTCTACGACCGCGTCAACATCGCGGATCTTATGCGAGAAAGTCATCTGGATCCCGAGCTTATTGCCGCAGACGTTAAGCAGGTACTGGGCCTGTAGGTGGTGCGTCGCAGCTCCGGCGCCATTGTCCGCACTTCTCGCCATCACATCAAAACTGCAACAAAAAAAAGAGGGGCCGCATCTGCGGTCCCTCTTCTGTATCAAGCGAATGTGCTGTTGCGATGCCCTATTGCGACCTGCCGCTCGGGCGTACCTTGCGGCACGCCGTTGCGTCGCAACCTGCGGCTAAAAGCTTAAGCCTTAAGAGCGCGGCCCATAGCGTCAGCCTGAACGATAGCTGCATAGAGCTCGTCAGGAGTGACATCGCCAGCGAGGTTGTGGATGGTCTCGCCAGGAACGCAAGCAGCCTCAGCAATCTTCTTGATCTGCTCGTCAGTGGTGATGCCAACCTCCTCGAGGGTAGTTGGAAGACCAACCTCAAGGCAGAAGTCCTGGACCTCGTCGAACTCCTCCTGAGGAACGCCCTCAAGAACAAGCTGGACCAGGGTACCAAAAGCAACGCAGTTGCCGTGAGGTGCGCTGTGGCCACCAAGGGAGGTGAGGCCGTTGTAGAAGGAGTGAGCTGCTGCGCAGTTAACGTTGTCAGCGCCGACACCACTCATGTAGACGGTTGCCTCGCAGATAGCCTCAAGAGCTGGGGTTACAACGTTGTTCTCGCAAGCCTTAATTGCCTGTGAACCGTAATCGCGAAGAGTGAGGTAGCACTCCTTAGCAATTGCCATACCAACGCGGGTAATGCCGGTTCCCTCGAGGGAAGGAGACTCGGTGCGGATGGATGCGCGGCCCTCAAAGTAGGTGCCCAGTGCGTCGCCCATGCCTGCTACCAGGAAGGAAACAGGTGCGTTAGCGATGATCTGGGTGTCGACCATAACTGCATCTGGGTTCTGTGGGTAGAAGAGGTACTTGTCAAAGGAACCGTCATCGTTGTAAATAACGGAGAGGCCGGTGCATGGAGCGTCGGTAGCTGCAACGGTAGGGAGAATAACGATGCGCTTACCAGCGTAATATGCGGTTGCCTTTGCAGTGTCAACAGCGCTGCCGCCGCCGATAGCGACGACTACGTCGATGTTGTCCTCCTCGACGATAGCCTTCATGCGGTTAATCTCGCCGTTGGAAGAAATGCCACCGAAGACCTCATAGCGACGGTAATAGTCGCCCTTGCCCTCGAAGCTCTGCTCGATCATGTCGTGGGTTGCTTTGTAGCCGCTGTTAGAGCAAACAAACAGGAAGCGCTTTCCCATGTAGCCCATCTCTTTTTCGAACTCGAGACAAGCATTTTTGCCCTGAACATACTTCAGTGGCTCACGCATTGCGCGTAGCATTTTCATAGGTTCCCCTCTCCGGATACGTTTTAGACCTATGTAAGTTATGGTAACACTATCAAAAGAACATAACAGTAAGGAAAATATTTCTGTGGGAGCATTACATTAAGTTATCCCCACTAAAGCAATAGGATAGTTGGAAATAATTCTATTTGGAGATTTTATAATATGGGGAAATCAAAATGGAGGGATAGAAATAATCTAAAGAGGAAATGAATGTTTGAAGGAAAGCTAGCAACAACAGAAAAGAACATTCTGCTCTACGAATGGTCAAATTATATTAATTCAAGTGTTCTGATTTGGACTATCTTAACCCTCTATTATCTTTGGCGTGGTTTAAGTTATTTTGATATTGCACTAGTTCAGAGTGTTGGCGCAATAGCTACAGCAGTACTTGAGATTCCAACGGGCTGGATATCCGATCGTTGCGGACATCATATTGTTTTAAAAATTGCTTCTTTTTCTAGACTTGTGGCAATAGTGACTTTAACCTTAGCAAATAGTTTTTTACTGATGGTAGCTTCTGAATTGTTCTTTTCTTTAGCAAATGCGTCACAGTCAGGAGCTGGAAGTGCTTTTCTTTTCGAAGCGACAAATGCAAATTCTAGGATGGATAGGAAGAATGGCGCATATGCTCTAATTCTTTCAAAAATAACAGGGACACAGTCAATTATTAGAATTACAGTTCGTTTAATAGCTCCTGTTCTTTTTAGTATCAATCCTTTGATTCCTTTTGTTATTTCAATTTTTATATATTTTCTGGGTCTATTAGTTACTTTGGAATTTAAAGAAAATGATATAAGCCCTAATAGAAGAAACAATTGCTTACCAGAAGAAAATGGATTTATAGGGATTAAAACTAGCAAATTGAATCTGAAAGAAAATGTACAGACATTTTTCCAGGAACTTATAAAGATTGTGAAAATAAATATATTTATTTCGCTTTGTACAGTTTCAGCAATTTCATTAATTTTAGTTAGTAATTACAGCCAGTTTATTGCTCCAAATTTAACCAGTATGGGATTTGATATAAAGTTCTTAGGGATTGTTACTGCTGCTGCAAGTTTAGGCGAGTTTTTTGGATCGAGGCTTACGGCAAAGATAGTGAAAACACTTAAAAATTCTTATAAGAAATCCGCTGGAGATAGTATTGCGTTTTCAGGAAACGTAGAATTTCTCGTTATTTTAGGCAGTCTTTCCGTGATTGCAATCTTAGTACTGTGTGCCGGGTTAGTTCCAAGTATATACGTATGTATTTTTACTTATGTATCGATTAATTTATTTTCAACCACTTTAAGTATTTTGATAAACAATCAAATGAATTTAATCGCTGAAGAGAATAATCGCGCAACATTACTTTCTGTATCAAATCAGATTGAAGAAATCGCATCAGTGGTTTCGGATCCGTTAATTGGAGTCGCCTTAGACCTTTCAGGATTTGGAACAACTTATGTTGGTTTAGGCTGTATTACTCTTGTGGTAATAGCCCTTATTTTTACTATTCATTACAGGAAATATAGATAGTCATAACCTCAATTTCTTATAATCTATTGGGTTAAAGTTATCTGGAAAGTTTACGTGAACATACATTCACGAGCCGGCAAATGATATTCTTGTAGTGTCAAATTTTCGCACTGTGGTCTTTGGAGGACACATGCTTAGTTCTGTCGAAATCAAACCCGATGTCTACTTTGTAGGCGCCCTTGACTGGAACGCTCGCGAGTTCCACGGCTACACCACTGAGCAGGGCATTACCTACAATGCATACCTTATCTTGGACGAGAAGGTCACGCTTATTGACACCGTCAAGCGCCCATTCTCCGAGGAGCTGGTCGAGCGCATTAAGAGCATCATCGATCCAGCAAAGATTGACGTTCTGATCTGCAACCACATTGAGATGGACCACTCCGGCAGCGTTCCTCGCATTCTGGAGCTCGCGCCAAACGCCGAGGTCTACGCAAGTGCACCTCAGGGTGTCAAGGAGCTCAAGGCTTTTTATGGCGAGAACATCAACGTCAACGGCGTAAAGACGGGCGATACGCTCAACATTGGTAAGCGCACCCTGACCTTCGTGCAGACCCCAATGGTCCACTGGCCAGACAACATGGTCACGTATTCCGACTACGATAAGATCCTCTTCTCCAACGACGCATTTGGCCAGCACTACGCTTCAAGCACCCGCTTTGAGGACGAGTCTGACTACTGCGAGGTTATGAAGCAGGCTCGTAAGTACTATGCAAACATCGTTCTCCCTTACGGTCGTCAGGCTGACTCTGCTGTTACCGCAGTTAAGGGCATTGGTCTGGAGAACATCGATATTATCGCCCCAGCTCACGGCGTTGCATGGCGCTCCCACATTGCCGACATCATCTCCAAGTACGAGGAGTGGACTACCGGCAAGCTTGAGGAGAAGGCCCTGGTTGTGTATGACTCCATGTGGGGTTCAACCGACAAGATGGCTCACGCTCTTCTGGACGGTTTTCTGGCTGAAGGCATTCCTGCCCAGCTCATCGACCTCAAAGAGACTCACATTTCCAATGTCATGTATCACTTCTTGGATTCCAAGTATGTCTGCGTTGGTTCGCCTACGCTGAACTCTAAGTTCCTGCCTACCGTTTCTTCCTTCCTGACCTATATGAGCGGTCTTTCGCCAAAGAATGACCACCGTATTGGTTTTGCGTTTGGCTCTTACGGCTGGGCTCCACTTGGACCAAAGATGGTCCAGGCCGAGCTTGAGGCAGCAGAGTTCACCATGCCACTGCCTGTTCACGCTATCGGCTGGATTCCTTCCGATGAGGACCTGGACGCCGTTCGTGCGCAGGTCAAGGACCTTGTCGAGGCTGGCAAGCAGCTCTAATCTAGCACTAAATTGAGCAAGACCCCCACATTCATGCTGAATGTGGGGGTCTTTTGCTGTAGGGGGAGTTAAGCGGGTAAGAATGATGCAAATAACCCCAGAGTGACCCCGGAGTGACCCCAGAGTGATCCCGAAGCGACCCTTAAGTGGTAAAAAATGCGTTTAGTTGGGGAATACAGATTTCTGCATATAGTGTTTCCCCAGATAAAAGTTTTTGACGCGGTAAAAAATCGTCTTAGTTGGGGATAAAACAGCCAATTTTAAGTTTTGATCCCCAACTAAACGGGTTTTTTACCTTTTTCGGCACATAATTTTAGGCGTGAAAGTTACGTATTCATGACAATGAATTAATTGGACGAGTTATTCAAAATTCTGCATCAAATATTGGGAACTGCTTGTTAGCCAGAATTAACGCAGAAAATAGAGAAGCATGATATTAAAATGGCGGGCAAAACCGCAGATAAGTGATTCGCATCGCGGGAAAAGCGTGCTGCTCATATAGTTGACGTCATCACGCCACGTTTCCGTCAGCCGCGCCGTGTAACTCGCACTTAGTTGACGCTATCACCTCGCGGAGCCGTTCGCGCCATCGCGTCTCGCGCCTGACGTTTCATGGCGAGACTGTGTCAAATTCCTGAAGACTACAAGGTAGAGCGCGTTAGAGTACAATAGTCTGTACAAAAAGTAACTTCG
>CAUORV010000070.1:0-7004 GCA_963507085.1 uncultured Atopobium sp. | reverse complement strand
GACGCGTAGTTGCACCAAGCATCAGCCTATAAACAGGCTCAGCAATCTCAACTGCCTCTTCATTAAGAAGTGGCGAGAAGAACTTGGTAAGTAGCTGAGTTCCTCTGAGGGCAAACCTAAATGCAGCGATTACCGCAGGGTCTTCTGGATGAGTGCGGAACTCTGTATATGCGTCTTCAAGGTTGGTTGCTGCGTGAGCGCATGCCTCATCAAGAGCATCAAGCGTTTCCCAAGGTTGAGTGGAAGGACCGCTAACCAACCACAGGAGTTTACCGTGAGGCTCACGCACGTCTCCAAGTTGCTTCCATACACACTCATGTTGATGGTCAAGCGAACCACATACATCAATTGCGCACACAGCACCCTTTGTCAGCGGAAGTTCAAATCCCAGAAGAGTCTCTGCAACATAGCCCAAAAATGGAGCATGACCAACAAGAATCAGCGTTTCTGCATCAGCGTGCTCAAGCTCCGCCTGAAGCGCAGGAAGATCTTGATCATAAAGGGAGTCATGAATCTCTAGGCCTTCTGAATCCAGAGCCTCTGCCACAATCTCTGCAGTCTCAAGCGCGCGAAGGGCAGGACTTGTCCAAATCTCAGCCTCTTCTCCTTCTGGTCCCAACAGACCAAAAATATGAGGATAATTGGCAGAAAGAGCCCTCTGACCAGCACGTGTAAGCTCTCGACTCATGTCTTCAGAGCCACGTTCAGATACACCATGTCTAACAAGAACCAAAGTCTTTACCATGTTTACCTCCGCTGGTCATCTGCAGAAAACTGCTTCTTATAGCGTAATAGGACGCCCGCGCAATTTTGCACGAACGTCCTATTTTTACTGCCAACGGGCAAATATATCGGTATATGGCGAGAAAAACTTTTTATCTCGCATCTCTGCTATGCAGTTTTTGCATAACGGCTATGCATAATCTGCACGCAAAAATCCAACTAGAAAGACTTGGCAACTCTGGCGGTCAGATTAGCGCGCCAGTTGCGCTCCCCTACGCCACTTGTGACCTGCAATCTTAGAAGTCAGCATTACCTACCGTACGAGGGTGAGGAATAACGTCGCGAATGTTATCCACGCCAGTGAGGTACATAACAAGGCGCTCAAAGCCAAGACCAAAGCCAGAGTGTGTGCAAGAGCCGTAACGGCGAAGATCCAAGTAATACTTGTAATCGTCGGGGTTCATACCAAGCTCAACAATGCGCTTCTCCAGAAGCTCAAGACGATCTTCTCGCTGTGAACCACCAATAATCTCACCAATACCTGGGACAAGGCAGTCAGCTGCGGCAACAGTCTTGCCGTCATCGTTAAGGCGCATATAGAAGGCCTTGATTTCTGCTGGATAATCAGTGACAAAGATTGGCTTTCCAAAGTGCTGCTCGGTGAGGTAGCGCTCGTGCTCAGTCTGAAGGTCAATGCCCCACTCAACAGGGTACTCAAACTTCTGACCAGCCTTTACTGCCTCTTGCAGAATCTCAATTGCCTCTGTGTAAGAAACGCGGGAGAACTGGGAAGTTGCAACATGGTTAAGGCGCTCAAGCAGACCCTTATCCACAAACTTGTTGAGCATCTCAAGCTCATCTGGGCAATGCTCAAGTACGTATGCAATGACGTAGCGGAGCATCTCTTCTGCAACATCCATATCCTGTGCAAGATCACAGAAAGCCATCTCTGGCTCAATCATCCAGAACTCTGCAGCGTGGCGGCGTGTGTTGGAGTTCTCTGCACGGAACGTTGGGCCAAAGGTATATACATCACCAAAGGCCATAGCAAAGTTCTCTGCCTGAAGCTGACCAGACACGGTGAGGTGAGAAGACTGACCAAAGAAGTCCTTTGAGTAGTCAACATCGCCCTTCTCGGTACGTGGAACATTGTTCAAGTCAAGCGTGGTAACACGGAACATCTCGCCTGCGCCCTCAGCATCAGATGCGGTGATGATAGGCGTATTCACGTAGACAAAGCCGCGATTCTGGAAGAACTGGTGGATAGCAAAAGCAGCCACAGAACGGATACGGAAGACGGCACGGAACATGTTGGTGCGAGGACGAAGGTGTTGCTGCGTGCGAAGGTACTCAAGAGACTGACGCTTCTTCTGCATTGGATAGTCAGGGCTGGATGGTCCCTCAATCACAATGGTCTGAGCCTGCAGCTCAATAGGCTGTGGGCGATCAGGAGTAAGCTCAAGGACGCCCTCAATAATCAGAGCAGCGCCAACGCCACAGGAAGCAACCTCCTCGTAATTGCCAAGGTTCTCACGATTCATAACAACCTGTAGGTCTTTGAAGCAGCTACCGTCATTAAGTGTGACGAAGCCAAAATTCTTCATATCCCTTACTGAACGTACCCAGCCGGCCACGGTAACTTTTTGGCCACCAAGTTGCTCTGCATCTGCGTACAATGCAGAAATCGTGATGCGCTCCACGGGCATACCCTCCTAGTAACTCACTCTGCAGGCTTTTCCTGCGCTCTGCAGGACTATCCTGCGAGACGAACAAATATTTATTTAGAATACCGCATAACCACATGGCAAACGCTCACTTTTATATATCTGGCGGTAATTACGCTATTCTCACACAGCCAAGCTAGCGCGTCATAAAATACTGCGCCATAAAACACCTATCTGCAATTCGGCTAAACTAGTGCAGTGGAACGTACCTACAAAATGCCGCCACGTAAAAAGGCCTGCTAAAGGAGAAACCATGGAAGACTACAAGCGCGAGTTTATTGAGTTTATGGTCCAGAGCAACGTACTTACATTTGGCGATTTTACGCTCAAGAGTGGTCGCAAGTCTCCTTTCTTCATGAATGCTGGTGCCTATGTCACTGGCGAGCAACTCCATAAGCTGGGTCTTTATTACGCTCGCGCCATTCACGACAACTTTGGCCTGGATTTTGACGTAGTCTTTGGTCCTGCTTACAAGGGCATTCCCCTTTCTGTAATCACTGCAATGGGCATCAATGAGCTCTATGGCAAACAGGTTCAGTACTGCTCCAACAGAAAAGAAGCAAAAGATCACGGTGCTGATGCGGGCATGCTTTTAGGAGCAGAGCTCAAAGACGGCCAGAGAGTAGTCATGGTTGAAGACGTCACCACTTCTGGCAAGTCTATTGAAGAGACCTATCCTCTGATTACCTCTATTGCAAACATCCAGGTAGTTGGCCTTATTGTCTCGCTCAATCGCATGGAAGTTGGCAAGGGCGGAAAAGTTGCTGCTCTGCAGGAAGTCTCCGAGCGCTGGGGCATGCCAACCGCGGCCATTGTTTCTATGGATGAGGTTACCGAGGCCCTCTACAACAAAGAGGTAGACGGCAAGGTTATTATCGACGACACCTTGAAGAGCGCCATTGATGCCTACTATCAGCAGTACGGCGTTAAGTAAGGCGAGAAAAACCTCTGCGTAGAAACCTGACTTATGACTCTGACTCAACTTAAATACGTTCTTGCTATTGCTAAGGCAGGCACCATTAACGCCGCAGCTAAACAGCTCTTTATCTCGCAGCCTACCCTGAGTAGTGCAGTCAAAGAGCTTGAAGCCGAGCTGGGAATCTCCCTCTTTAACAGAACCAGCAAAGGCGTTGAGCCTACCGCAGATGGCGAGGAGTTTTTGAGTTACGCCAGGCAGGTTGTCATGCAGACGGACCTCATCGAAGAGCGCTATCTGGGCACCGCCCCTTCTAAGCAGCGCTTCTGCGTTTCTTGCCAGCATTATTCCTTTGCCGTTGAAGCCTTTGTCAACCTGATTAAAGAGCACGGCGGATCAAAATACGATTTCCGTATCAGAGAGACGCAAACGTACGAAATTATTGAAGACGTGTCTAAACTGAGAAGTGAAGTAGGCGTTCTCTACCTCAACTCATTCAACGAGCGCGTTATTAGAAAAACGCTGCAAGACCAGGGTCTGGTTTTCTCGCCATTGTTTAAATGCAAGCCAAGCGTCTTTGTGGGAAAAGATAACCCGCTGGCAAAGCGCTCCTCGGTAACACTCAACGATCTTGCCCCCTACCCTCGCCTTTCTTACGAGCAGGGTGAGCACAACGCGTTCTATTTCTCCGAGGAGCTTCTGGCAACGCTTGATCGCGATAAGGACATCATGGTCCGAGACCGCGCTACTATCTTCAACCTGATTATTGGTTTGAACGGTTATACCATCAGCACCGGCCTTATTAACGAGGAGCTCAACGGCCCAAACATTGTTGCAATTCCTCTAGCTGTTGATGATTACATGGAAGTTGGCTACGTTACACACGACGAGAAGAGCCTCTCGCCCTTTGGTGAGCTCTACATCGATGCACTTAAGCGCTGCTGCCAGGCAGTTACGTGGGTGTAAGGTTTACAACTATCATTCAACATGGATGCTCAATTCAATAATACGAGTTAATTCATATTTTAATTAGATACATCCACATCAATCATCTATACATATATAGAAATTTAGTTTTATTAAATAAGTTTCAAAAATAACGTAATTACTTTAACCGATAAAAATATACCGTTCACCGAATTAATAAACTGCCTTACATTTCAAGACTTATGATGAAGACAAGTTAAGGTCTAATCATGAGATTAGTCAAACTTAAATACTAAGGAAGCGTTTATGAATCGCCCAAAGGTTTTAAAGCTATTTACAGTCTTATCTATTTTTCTTTGTATTTTAGCAGTCCAAAATGTTGCTTATGCTAGCTCCGATGATACAGCTTATTATTACACTTTTTCCGGAAGCAACACTCAAGGAACACGAGGTCGCACAAAGGATACTAACTCAATGAGTTATATTAGAGTTGATCGCATTGATCCCAGTAGCGTTCGTTTTTACATTGATGGTTCCTATAGTCTGTGGAGCGGATATGTAAATAAAACGAGGAATGACCACGCAACTATTAGTCACAAAGGTCACTTTAATATCCACAACTATGTTTATGAAGCCGGTATGCGCTACGCCAGAATGACAGCTTGGGGCAATGACGGAAACGGCGTTGTAAGTGGAGCATGGAGTCCCGACTCACGTGGTGGATTTACCGAAGTTAATTAGGATTTGCTATGGTATCTCATGATTTTAGAAACTTTAACTTGAAAAAGCACAAGCTCCCGAAAGGAGCTTGTGCTTTGGGATTGTTAATTACTTGTATCGTCATTACAGGACTTTTTTATTTTTATGGTCTCGCTCAAAAACAGGCGCAGCAAGAACTTTTTGCGCAGCAAGTGGCGCAAAGACAAAATGAGGCCTCGGAAACTTATAAAATTGGCGATACTGTACAACTAACTGGACTTGATCAAGAAGGAGGTAATCCAGCTGAGACTCCTTTTGGGGCTTATTTACCATGGATTGGTACAATAGAGGTAACGGTAACAGACGTAACCCTTTATCATTCTATAGACGAAGCAGGATTTACCTCTGAAGCACTTAACCATTCGTCAGCACCGAAAAATGCAAATAGCTTGTATCTAGTCTATACGCTTCATTTTAAAAACATAGATGCTGTTCAAAAACGCACCCCAAACGGGATGAGCTCTATATTACTTTCTAGCTACTCAATTAATGCCGAAGGACACGATATTTTCATGTCCCAAATCACACCTGAAAATGCCCGAATTAGCAGTTCGGAAGTGGAAAAAGAAAAAGGATATTTTTGGATTAATGCAGGAGATGAATGTGACGTCAAACTTGCCTTTGTACTATCTCCAGAAGAGATGAGAGATATTACTTCTATTCATCTGGCAGATATGGGAGGAATTTATTCAAACGCAAAGTTAGTTGATATACAGTCTGCATTAAAAAGTGATAAGTAGGTGTTTGCTATGAATTCATTGTTCAAGTCTGAATTTAAGCGACAGCTTACCTATAACCCATTATTTTGGGCATGTGTTGCAATTGGCATCTGTATTGCACTACTTGCTGCTTGGATTGAAATTCAAATTGAATTTAATACCTTAGAAGCAACTCTTCAACAGGGAAGTCATCTTTCCTACAACACTTTGCTTTCTGTCATTTCTGCTTACACTGCTTGGATTCCCACGCGAATCGGAGATTTTTACAGTGGACTGTATTATCTTTTATGGCCGCTCTTAGCTACCATCCCAACTGCTTGGATACTAAGCAACGACTCAAAAGAAGGAGTGCTTGAACAGCAATGTCTTAGAATTAGAAAAGCTAGTGTTATCAGGATAAAACTATATGTAAGCTTTATTTCTGGAGGTATTTGCTCTGCTCTGCCTCTTGTCTTAAATTTTTTAGCTGCAATCTGTTTCTTACCGTTGTCCACACCAAAAATTTACGATGAGATATATACCGCAGTCCCAATGAGCTCTTTGTTCTCAGGACTCTTTTATAACTCTCCTCTTGCTTATGTCACTATTTTATCCGTATTAACCTTCATGATTGGAGGGCTATTTTCCTGCACCGTTTCTCTTTTTGCAAGTTTAACCAAGACCACATTCCAAGCAATTTTTGTTTCTTATTTCCTACTTCACCTATTAGCGTTCTTAGGTTCACAATTTTCAGCGATTCTTTCCTCTGCTCAATTAAGAGAAGTAGGACAAAATGCATTCATTAAGTTAAATTTCTTTCAATTAATAAGTTCCGAATATGCTCCAACAAAACTTGGATTTTATTGCTTCTGTTTTGTTTTGCTATTACTGGTAATCTTCATTTCTTACAAAAAGACTTGTAGAAGTGATCTGCTATGAAACATCAAATTTCAAGAAACTTCACTCAGCTTTTTGATGTGCATAAAAATCTTCTAGTAGCGCTTTTTGCGATGTTGTTATCTTGTACAGCATTTATTTCTTCTTTTGCACAATTCAGCTTAATTACACAAGGAGGATATTCCTTTTCTTTAGGTGATTTGATTATCGCAACATTCTATGGATCTGCCCACACGTTCTCTATAGAGTGGACTGCGCTCTGTATCTCTTTTCTTCTCATAATCGTTATTTCTAGCTCAGACAAAAATGAACATTTTTCTATTCAACGCATGATGAGATTTGAGAAGAAAACTAGATTTT
>CAUORV010000069.1:0-7033 GCA_963507085.1 uncultured Atopobium sp. | reverse complement strand
GCATCCATTGCCTCGTAGAGATCCATGTTGCGGGCAGCATACCAAGATGCCATCTCTACGCAAAGCATAGTTGCAACAATAGCGTCCTTATCGCGAGCATGCGTACCAACAAGATAACCATAGGACTCCTCAAAGCCCATGAGGAAGCGATCCTCCTCGCCGGCATCCTTGAGCTGGTCAATTTGGTCGCCGATGTACTTGAAGCCCGTAAGGACACGGCGCATCTCAAAGCCGCGAGCACGTGCCAGGACGTCAGGCATAGCGGAAGATACGATAGTAGAAACGGCTACCTTATCCTGGGGCTTCTCGCCACGCTCTTCTGCCATGGTAAGGAGCCAGTCCATAAGCAGGACGCCCATCTCGTTGCCGGAAAGCAGCACGTAATCGCCGTTGTGTGGGATTGCGGTACCCATGCGGTCGGCGTCAGGATCAGTTGCAACCAAAAGGTTTGGCTTTACCTTATCCGCAAGCTTGAGACCCAGCTCAAGTGCCTCGCGGAACTCTGGATTTGGATAGGAGCAGGTTGGGAAGTTTCCGTCTGGCTCTGCCTGCTCTGGGACAACGTCAACGTCATTGACGCCAATCTCTTTAAGAATGCGCGTGACGCACTCCATTCCTGTACCGTTAAGCGGCGTGTACACAACCTTGTAGCCGTCGGCAGCCTTAAATCCTGGAATAGAAACGCGCTTGATAGCCTCAATGAAGTTGTCCAGAACCTCTTCTGGAGTCCAAATGATCAGGCCTTTCTCCAGGCCCTCTTCAAAATCCATAGGCTTGACGTCAAAAGGATTGACGCGTGCGATGTTTGCAGAAATCTCTGCTGCAGCCTCGTCAGTAATCTGACCACCGTTATCGTTGTATACCTTATAGCCGTTATAAGGCGCAGGGTTGTGGCTTGCGGTAAGCACGATACCTGCGGAAGTCTTGAGGTAGCGGACAGCAAACGAGAGCGTTGGGACAGGCTCGATACGTGGATAAACGTACACGCGGATGCCATTAGCTGCCAAAACACCAGCTGCAACCTTCTGGAAATCCTCACCCTTAAGGCGAGAATCCCTTGCAAGAGCCACGGTAGGATTTTGATAGTGAGCGTTGAGATAATCCGCAAGACCCTGGGTTGCCTGAGCAACAACGTAGACGTTCATGCGATTAGTGCCAACGCCAATGGTGCCGCGAAGACCAGCGGTACCAAACGCAAGCGAGCGATAAAATGCGTCGTAGAGCTTATCTTCTGCTTCTGGTTTAGCAAGCTCACCGAGCTCTTCTACCAGGTCTTCTTCGGTGACGTTTGCACGCCAGGACTCAAATGCTTCCATAACTTTTGCATCCATAATGACTCCCAAACCTCGAACAGCTCTCTGTATTTCCTTATAAAAGATACTACGCGTATTTTAAGCGAAAAATAACAGATGATTTGGGACATTATGTATGAACTGTCCGGTCTTCGGTGAGCGGACGATGACGCAAGCTGCGGGCGCGCAGCCGAGGGACGGCTCAAGGGAGCATGCACTCCGAGGGTTCTTGATGTATTTTCTTCTCCCCAACTATTTGGCGAGAAAAACATGGGAAAATATTGCAACAGTATGTATTCAATTCCTACGGGCGAAAGGTGTCCCGATGTCTCAAGAACTTGAGTTCTTTGCAACGTGTCCAAAGGGTTTTGAGAAGCTTCTTGCACAGGAGCTAGAAGGCCTACGCATCAAAAAGGTGCGTCCCCTTGGCGGACAAGTTGCGTTTTACGGCTCACTTGCCGATGCTTACCGAGTCTGTCTTTGGTCTCGCCTCACGTCTCGCGTCATTTTGGTGCTTGATCGTGTTGGTGCTGCAACTTCAGACGCTCTCTACGAAGACCTCTCCCACATTGCTTGGGAAGATCATATTGGTCCACATGCCACCATTGCAGTGAGCGCTCACGGCACAAATGACCAGCTCAGAAACACCAACTTCATTGCTGTCAGAACAAAAGACGCCATTGTAGACCGACTTGCAGCAAAGCGCGGAAGCCGTCCTATGGTCAACACGCTTGCACCTGACGTGACTATTGTCGTGCGCGTATCACGCAACCGTGCCACGGTTGGCATTGACCTTGCTGGTGAAGCACTCTTTAAGCGCAGTCTAACTGGCGGTCGAGGGCCGGCACGTGAGTTTGCGCCGCTCAGGCTGGACTACGCTGCTGCCCTTCTGTACCTGCAGGCGCAAACTGCTGCGAGTGCACCGCTCTTCTCGCCAGACGCGCCGCTGCCGGCGCTGCTGTTCCCGGGAGCAGGCGCGCTTGCACAGGAGGCAGCGGGCATGGCGCTGGACGTGGCGCCGGGCATTCTGCGCGCTCGCTGGGGCATGACGGGTTGGGCTGGCCACAACGACGATGCCTGGCAGGATTTGCTTGCCGAGGCCGATGAACGTGCCGAGAAGGGCCAAGAGCGCCAGGTCACACTCTATGCAGCAGACCCTCGCCCAAAGGCCAAGGAGGCTGTGCTTTATACGCTTCGTGCAGGTGGTCTCAAGGCAGACGTGCAGTTCTTGCCAGCATCTGAGCTCCTCAAGCACGCAGAGCACTTCACGGGCGTTGTTGCCGACCTCTCGTGGACCAAAGAGGAGCCTACACTTCAGGGCTCTGCTTACTCTACGCTTGGACTTTTTGCGGGACAGGCAAGCACGCTTCTTACCAGCGATACAAATACTGATACGGTACTCAGAGCAACACCTTCGCAGACACTTTCCGTCTACGTGGGCAACTCCATTGCCACTATGCGCTCCTACCCTGCTGCAAATGCAGAGGATTCCATTGACGGTGCAGCTAAAACCGCTGATGCACCTGCAAACAACTCCGAGCCCTCCTCAGTTCCTGCAGGTCCTACTGTCATGATTAACAACCAGCCAGTAAGCGTACTGGTTCCTGCATCAGATCAATTTGCCGCACGCCTTGCTAAGGTGGCCAAGCAACGCGCTAAGTGGGCTCGTAAAAACGACGTCTCGTGCTATCGCGTTTATGACGCTGACCTGCCCGATTACGCCGTTAGCATTGACATCTACAAAGGCGCCACAAAGCCAACTACCTGGCTGCAAATCTCTGAGTATGCTGCATCTAAAGAGATTGATCCAGACCTTGCAAAGCGCCGCCTCCTAGACGTCCTAGCTTTGGCTCCTCGCATTCTAGGCGTACCTAGCTCAAACGTAAATCTACGAACAAGAACGCGTGCAAAGGGTGGCTCTCAGTACTCTGACGAGGGCAGCGCAGCCGACAACTCAAGAAAAGAAATGCTGCTCATCGATGAAGGTGGCCTACTCTTTGAGGTCAACTTTGCATCCAGGCTGGACTGTGGAATCTTCTTGGATCACCGCGATACACGTGCAGAAATTCGTGAGCTCATGAAAAGTGCCGGACCTGCTAAGAGCTTCCTCAATCTCTTTGCCTATACAGGTACCGCTACCTGCTACGCAGCAGACGGTGGCGCACTCCACTCCACAACCGTTGACCTCTCCAAGCCTTCGCTCGAGTGGGCCAAGCGCAACATGAAGCGCAACGGTTTTGACGGCGAGGAGCACGAGTTTGTCCAGGCAGACGCCCTGTCTTGGATTACCGAGATGCGTCACACCAAAAATCGCTGGAACGTCATCTTCTGCGACGTTCCTACCTTCTCTAACTCATCGCGCATGAAGCAAAGCTCCTTTGATGTCCAGCGAGATCACGCTGAGCTCATCATTGGCATTTCTCGCCTTCTGACTCGCGGTGGCGTTGCCATTTTCTCGTGCAACCTACGTACCTTTAAGCCAGATGTCGAGAAAATCCAGCGAGCTGGCGTCATCATCGAAGACATAACAAGTGAAACTATTCCGGAGGACTTCTCAAGAAATCAGAAGATTCACCATGCATATAAAATCTCGAGAAAACCGCGGGAAAATGAGTAAATTTTTCCGCTTGCAGACAAAATAAGTACGTTTGTACATTCGTCTAGTTATAACTAGGTATATGGACTAACATATGATGACGAACTGTACTAATCATCTATTGAGAGGATTAATGGATGAATACAAGTAAAGCTGCATTTCATGCGCTTTTCTCTAAGGACAAAGCCAAGAAATCAACTGGCATTCCTCTAAGTGCTGGCATGGTACTTGTTACCCTTGGCATCGTCTACGGTGACATTGGCACTTCTCCAATGTACACCATGAAGGCAATTATCGCTGGTAATGGTGGACTTCTTACCATGAGCACCGATGTTGTTTTGGGCGCTCTGTCCCTCATTATCTGGACGCTGACACTCATTACAACCGTTAAATACGTCATGGTTGCAATGAAGGCAGACAACCACAATGAGGGCGGAATCTTTGCGCTCTACAGTTTGGTTAAAAAGTGTGCCAAATGGCTGATTATTCCTGCCATGATTGGTGGCGCAGCTCTTCTTGCTGACGGTATTTTGACCCCAGCTGTTACGGTAACCACCGCTATTGAGGGTTTGCGTACTATTCCTGCAGCTCATGCCATTATTGGTGATAATCAGCACATTGTTGTCATGATTACCATTGCCATTCTCTGCACACTCTTTGCTCTGCAGAAGGCAGGTACTTCTACCATTGGTAAGGCCTTTGGCCCTGTCATGACGCTTTGGTTCTTGTTCTTGGGTGCCATGGGTGTTATGAACATGCTTGCTGACATTAGCGTTGTTCGAGCTCTTAACCCAGTCCGCGGCATTCTGTTCCTCTTTGATGGCAAGCTCAATGCAGCTGGTCTTATGGTTTTAGGTAGTGTCTTCCTTTGTACCACTGGTGCAGAGGCGCTTTATTCTGACATGGGTCACGTTGGCAAGAGCAACATTTACGTAAGCTGGCCTTTTGTTAAGGTCTGCTTGATTCTTAACTACCTTGGACAAGGCGCGTGGATCATCACTAACCACACCAACGAGGGCTTCAACGCAATCAAAGACCTCAATCCTTTCTTTGAAATGCTTCCTGGTCAGCTTAGACCATTTGCCGTTATTCTCTCTGCGCTTGCTGCAATTATTGCCTCTCAGGCACTGATTACTGGCTCTTACTCCATTGTCTCTGAGGCAATTAAACTTGATCTTATGCCTCACATTAAGATTAACTACCCCTCCACAACAAAGGGCCAGATTTACATTCCACTTGTAAACAACATCATGTGGGTTGGCTGCATTGGCGTTGTACTTCTCTTCCAGAGCTCTGAGCACATGGAAGCAGCGTACGGTCTTGCAATTACCGTTACCATGCTCATGACCTCAATCTTGCTCTACACCTACCTGGCTGTTATCAGAAAGCGCCTATGGGCAGCCATTCCATTCATTCTTTTCTTTGGTGCTATCGAGGCTATGTTCTTCTTCTCAAGCCTTACCAAGTTCTTCCACGGCGGCTACTTTACCGTTCTTATGGCTACCGCAATTTTTGTTGTCATGTTTGTCTGGCGTCGCGGTACCGCTGTTGAGAGGACGCAGAGCGTTTATCTCCCCGTAGATAAATACATTGATCAGCTCCGTAGCTTGAGCCACGATGCGGACTATTCAACTCTCGCTGATAACCTGGTTTTTCTTACTAATGATTCATCCTTTGACAAGCTGGATCGAGACATCCTCTATTCCATCTTGGATAAGCGCCCAAAGCGCGCAAAGGCCTACTACTTCATTAACATCTCGCTGACAGACGATCCAAATACCCGTGAGTTTATCGTCAATGACTTTGGTACAGACTTCCTGTTCAAGATCACTCTGCGTCTTGGCTTTAGGGTAAACCAGCGTATTAACACCTATCTGTATCAGATTGTTGGTGACCTGATTAAGAACAATCAGCTTGCGCCACAGAATCACAAGTATTCCATTTACAAGGAGCACTCCGAGATTGGTGACTTTAGATTCTGTCTGCTGCGTAAGGTACTAGCTCCAGAGACTGACATCAACGGTTTTGATGCTCGTTGCCTTGAGCTTAAGTACTTTATTCGTCGCATCTGCGGATCTCCTGCTCGTTGGTATGGTCTTGAGAACTCCAACATTGTCTTTGAGTACGTTCCTCTGTTCTCCAAGGTTAAGCGTGAGCAGAAACTCATCCGTATCATGCTTGACGATGCGGCTCAGACAGGTCCTATGCCACTTGTTGAGGCTCCTATGAAAGAGCGTATTGCAGAGATTGAGGAAGACGAAGATATCTTTGCAGAAGCGCTGCACAAGGAGCGCGTTGAAAACGCAGCTACCGTTGCAGACTATGTTGGTGGCGATACCGCTAGCTTCCGTCCTCTTAAACTTGACGAAGAACAGGTTGATGAAGATGTCTTTGAAGAGCAGCAGGACAGTAATCACTAAGTCTAGCGCGCAGTAGTTTTACTTCTCACAACAAAAGCCGACAGATTGTATCTGTCGGCTTTTTCATTAACATCGTGTTGCGAAAATCTCTAAAGCGCTACTCCTTCAGCACCAAGTGCTTACTCCCCCAGTGCCCACGTTAAGAATCGCGAGAAACCCGCCTGATCGTTAGTGAGTGTGATATAGGTTGCTGCCTCAAAATCTTCACGACGAGCGTTGGCAACTGCTGTGCCCATTCCCGCCGCAGAAAGCATAGCAACATCATTAAGCGAATCGCCAAAAGCTGCAGCATTATCCGTTGAAATGCCAAGATGATTGCAAAGCCACTGAAGTGCAGCACCCTTAGAAGTCCCTTCAGCCAGGATTTCCATTCCCATGCTCATGGAAGCCGTGCCACTGAGCCCTTTTACCGAAGCTACAGCATCTGCTACAAGTGCCTGGTACTTCTCGCCTTCTGAAACAGACCAATAGGAACCAAGTCGCTCAATGGTAGTTACACTATCAATAAACTCCTCAACGCTTTGGTCAAAGGGAGTACGCGAGCGTTGCATAAATGCCGCATGATCTGCGGGAATACCCAGCTGAGAGATAAGATTGTGCCTTGAGCGCTCCAGATAAACGCCACCGTCTGCAAAAATATCAAAAGTGACAGGAAGATCTTTAAGCTTTTGATACAACTCAAGTGCCTGCTCCTTGGTAACAGTAGACTCGTGCAGTACCGTCTG
>CAUORV010000068.1:0-7225 GCA_963507085.1 uncultured Atopobium sp. | reverse complement strand
GGGCGAAAGGAGCAATAGATGTTCGTTACTACTAAGCAGATGCTTCTTGACGCACAGGCTGGCCATTATGCTGTTGGCGCCTTTAACGTTGAGAACCTTGAGTTTGTAATGGCTGTTGTTAAGGCAGCAGAAGAGCGCCGCTCCCCTGTTATTCTTCAGACCACTCCTGGCACCATCAAGTACGCAAGCCTTGATTACTTTGCTGCCATGGTTCGTTGTGCTGCTGAAGAGGCAACTGTTCCTGTTGCTCTTCACCTAGATCACGGTGACGGCTTTGACCGCTGCATCCAGGCAGCTCGTGCCGGTTACACTTCCGTCATGATTGACGGCTCTCACGTTCCATTTGAGGACAACATTGCACTTACCGCATCCGTAACCAAGTTTGCTAGCCCTATCAACCTTCCTGTTGAGGCTGAGCTTGGCAAAGTTGGCGGCAAAGAGGACGACGGCCCAGCTGTTGAGGGCGAGAACCCCTACACTGATCCAGACCAGGCTGAGGAGTTTGTCGCTCGCACTAACTGCACTTCTCTCGCAGTTGGCGTTGGTACCGCTCACGGCGTTTACCACGGTACACCTCACATTGAGCAGGGTGTCCTCAAGGCTATCCGCCAGCGTCTTGATATTCCTCTGGTTCTTCACGGTACTTCTGGTGTTCCAGATGACCAGGTAGCAGAGGCAATTCAGAACGGTATTTGCAAGGTTAACTACGCAACCGAGCTCCGCCAGGTCTTTACCGCAGCCTTTATGAAGTACATGTCAGAAAACCCTGGCAACTTTGATCCAAAGAAGCCTTCCGTTCCTGGTATGGAAGCAATCACCCAGATTGTTGCAAGCCACATAGATAACCTGGGCTCCTCCCACAAGGCATAAGCCATCGCAGGCTCTACATACGTTGCAGATACACATAGGGCGAGAAGATCGATTGATCTTCTCGCCCCTTTGTTAGAAGCAAAGCGCTGTTGGAACCGCAAGCCTTAGCAAATCTTGCAAATCCAGTCTGCCTCTGGAGCCTCAATCTCGCCAGACTGAATGCTGGTCAGCGTGTTGCGAAGCTTGGACATAACTGGTCCCACAGCCTCCATACCAGCGCCAAAGACAATCTCTTTCTGGCCGTCGACAACTTTGCCAACAGGAGAAATAACAGCAGCGGTACCGCACATGCCGCACTCAACAAACTGGTCAAGCTCGTCAAAGCGAACAGGACGCTCAACAACCTTCATACCAAGCATGTCTTTAGCAACCGTTGCCAGAGAGCGGCGGGTAATAGAAGGCAAAATGGAGTCAGTGTAAGACTGTGGAATAACCAGAGTTCCCTCTTTATCAACAAAGAGGAAGTTTGCGCCACTGGACTCCTCAACATAGGTACGAGAACCAGAGTCAAGATACATACTATCTGCAAAGCCCTGCTCATGTGCCCAGGTAGTTGGGTACAGCGACATAGCGTAGTTCAGGCCTGCCTTGATGTTGCCGGTTCCGTGAGGAGCAGCGCGGTCATAAGGAGAAACGGTCAGTGCAACAGGAGCAACACCGTTAGAGTAATACGCTCCAACTGGAGTGACCATGATGCGGAATTCATAGGTAGGAGATGGCTTAACGCCAACGGTATTGCCGGTGCCAATCATAAAAGGACGAACATACAGCGTAGCACCTGTGCCAAATGGTGGAACCCAAGCTGCGTTTGCAGAAACAACCTCTTTAACAGCAGCAACAAATCTATCCTCAGGAAATGGTGGCATGACAAGACGAGATGCAGAGTCAACCATACGCTGAGCGTTAAGGTTTGGACGGAAGCATACAATATCGCCAGAGACAGTGGTATAGGCCTTTAAGCCCTCAAAAACTTCCTGGCAATAATGGAAGATGTTTGCGCATTCAGACAGTGTAATGCTGTGATCAGTGGTAAGTCCGCCCTCATCCCAAGCACCGTCTTTGTAGTGGGCAACGTAGCTGTAGTCACACTGCGTATATGCGAAGCCAAGCGCTGTCCAATCGATGTCTTTCTTCTCCACTGAGTTTGCCATGGCTTTCCTTTCTCCGTGGGTTTTAAAGAATGAACTTCATCATAAACATGCGGATATGAATACCCAGTCGTATCAAATAGTTTGTAACCGAATAGATATTTTGCGGTATAACGTACATGAGCTGAAGGGGGCAAATATGAATATCAAACTTAAGAGGGCTTACGATGTACCAGAAGCTGACGATGGGTATCGCGTACTCGTAGATAGACTGTGGCCTCGTGGTATCAAAAAAGAGAACCTACACGCTGATGAATGGGCTAAAACCATTGCTCCTACTACTGAGTGCAGAAAAGCATTCAACCACGATCCAGGGCGCTTTGATAGCTTTGTGTCTACCTATACCGCTGAACTTGACAGCAATCCTGACGCAGATGCCTTTGTCGAACAGCTTAAAAAGCTTGATCAATCTACCGTGACACTGCTTTTCTCGGACAAAGACACTACGTACAACAACGCAGTAGTGCTCAAAAAGTGGCTTGAGACTAAGCTTAAGTAATACGCTTACCCAGCCACGCTTACATATCTTGCGAGAAGAACTCCTGGTAGAACTTCAATTCTTCAGGAGTATCTATGCTTGATGAGAAAACAATGTCAGACTCTGGACTGCCACTGTTTTTATTCACAGAGGTATCTGCAGAAACAAGCAAGTTTTCCTTCTCTAATAAACGTTTAAGCTGGTGAGCGGCTCCAGCGCCACCATCAAAGAATTCAACATTACCTAAAACAGAGCTAATTTGCTTCTTGATAAAGGGATAATGCGTACAACCAAGAACCACAGCATCTACCTGACCTGCGTAATCACCTAAAAGCTCAGTCAGTCGTTTATGCATCTGTTCTGAATCAGCCTGACCAGATTCAATGAGTTCTACCAGGCCCTCTCCTGGAATAGAGATAACTTTTGCAGAAGGATGCAAGCGCGACTCAAGGTTGTGATACTTTTGCAAAGAAAGAGTTGCCTTTGTGGCCAAAACAACCACCGTTCCATGAGGATATGCAGTTACTGCAGGCTTAAGAGCTGGTTCAACACCCACAATAGGCAAATAAGGATACGTTGCTCTCAACTCATCTGCAGCAGCCGCGGTAGCGGTATTACAGGCTATAACCAACGCTTTGGCACCCTCATCAATAAACTTTTTAGCAATTGCAGCAGAGCGTCGTGTAATCTGCTCTTTTGGCTTAGTGCCATAAGGAGCAAATGCAGAATCGCCAAAATAATGAAATTCCTCGTGAGGCATTTGGGCAACAAGGTGTTTAAGCACACTCATGCCACCAACGCCCGAGTCAAATACACCAATAAACTTATGAGGAGCTAAGCGAGCTTCCATTACAAACCTTTCAAACTGAATGTAAAGTATTTTATACCTTTATCATTCAAAGGTTGATTTACGTCACACTTGGGTAGAATGCCAAAGATATGTTTTTAACGATTGGAGTTTTATGAGCAACGAAGGCAAAAAAGTAAAGGTCCACTACGTAGGCACTCTTGACGACGGAACTAAGTTTGATTCCTCCCGCGATCGCAACGAGCCACTGGCATTTACCTGCATGGCAGGTCAGATGATTCCTGGTTTTGACGAGGCTGTTAAAGATATGACCGTTGGTCAGATTGTTGACGTCCACATTCCAGCAGCAGAGGCATACGGTGAGCGCCATGAAGAGGCAGTGCAGCCTGTTCCCGTAGCTCAGCTTCCAGGCTCTGAGAATCTTGTTGCAGGTCAGCAGGTTACTCTGGGCACCCCTGAGGGATACCCTGTTATGGCAACCGTTGTCTCTAACGACGGCACCACTATCGTCTTTGACACCAACCATCCAATGGCTGGTAAAGACCTTAACTTCAACATTGAGCTTCTCGAGGTTGAAGAGTAATCCACTCCCCCTTTATAGGGCGAGAAGGGCGTAGGTGCTTCTAGCATCTGCGCCCTTCCTTTTGCGGCAAATAGACATCAAAAAGAGCTTGGTTGCA
Source organism: uncultured Atopobium sp. (assembly GCA_963507085.1). Lineage (GTDB taxonomy): Bacteria > Actinomycetota > Coriobacteriia > Coriobacteriales > Atopobiaceae > Lancefieldella. The sequence continues at coordinate 3,241 of CAUORV010000068.1, read as the reverse complement.
TGCAACCAAGCTCTTTTACATAACAAGTTATGAGGGGCCCATACCTTAGCTTAGGACAACGCCGCCAAGCCAGCCCCACCTTGGAGTACTCAAAGCACCAAGCTGAGAAATCCAAGAACTCAAGCTCTGGCTTCTTACAATACCAGAGAGACAGTGCCTGACCATGCCGCCACCAATGTAAATGCCAACGTGGCCGTAAATCAGAGCTGCAGCAGAACCACCAAGGGTTGGAACAGCAATAATCATACCAGGCTCAATAGCGCTCTGATCAGTAGAGTAGCACCAGGAATAGTACATATCACAAGCGTTGCCATAGAAGGTGCCAACACCTGCGTTTGAGAAGACATTAGAAACCCAAGCAGCACAGAAGCCAGCACCGGTAGATCCGGTATAGCCTGCAGCATTAACAACTGCAGCAGCAGAACCAGAACCAGCAGAAGAGGTTCCTCCTCCGCCACCGCCACCAGAGTAGCTACTACCACCACCGCTGTCGCTTGATGCAGCAGCACGCTGAGCGGCAACACGCTCTGCCTCCTGCTGAGCAGCAAGAAGCTCAGAATCACGCTGAGCGATAAGCTCTTTTACGTTGTCATCAAGATTTGCAACAACGTTTGCAGCGTCCGCCTGACGAGCAGAAATATCATTAAGCTGAGACTCCTGAGAAGCACGGAGATTCTCAAGTTCAGCCTTCTTATTCTCTAGCTCGGTCTTCTCGGACTGAAGAGCAGCCTTATCAGACTCAAGAGCGGCCTTCAGGTTCTTAACTTCCTCAATCATCTTCTGATCGGACTCAGAAATCTTGTCGAGGTAGTAAATATTAGAAGTGAGCTCCTCAAAGCTTGCAGAAGAAAGAATCATCTCCAAAGCACCAGCTGGACCAGCCTTGTAGTTGCTGGACATACGAGCGCCAAGTTCTTTTCTCTTCTCGGCAATCTGAGTTTCCTTTTCAGAAATCTCTTTCTGCTTAGCATCAATCTGATTCTGCTTATCTGCAATCTGATCAGAAATAGCGCCAATCTGAGAGTTAGTGTCATTGAGGCTTGCCTGCATGTTGGAGACTTCATTAGAAATCTCATCGAGCAGCTTCTGAGCAGCATCGTAATCGCTACGAGCAGCATCAATCTGAGCCTGGGTAACACCAAAAGCAGGACGGGTATTAATCAGGGATGCAGTAACGGCAGCGGCAGCAATGCCCATGCCGGCAAAAATCTTAAGAGCATCACGACGATTGAAAAGAGCAGCGCTCTGCTCCTCAATGGTTGTGCTTTGCTGTTTCTTTAAACTCATAAGGGTCTCCTAGAACGTTTAGTAGTACGGTGTGACCTTTGAGAGACTATTCTACCCGAGATACACGATGATAATCAAAAAGATACGTAATTTACAAACTTCCCAAAACGAATTTCGGGAAGTTTTTGCTCTAAATTGTGAGGTCAGAGATAGGATTTAGCGGTTTTCAATATGTGCAACATTTTTTATTGATATGGTAATCCTACCGTCAGACTCGTGAGAAAATTCTAGGTAACCTGGACGATCTGTTAGGTTTGAGGGAAATGAAATCTCAATTCCTGTATCGGTGCGAATCTTATGATTCTTTGCAATTCTGTTAGCAACACCGCGTTTAACAGGAACTTCTTCAGGGAGCTCTCTACTTGCCACCTGAGCCTCGTACTTTTCCTGAATCTCAGGACGCTCCTCAAAGATACGCTTACCAACCTTGATGGGGTCTACTACCTCTTCTACCTCTGCTGCTTCTGCAACGGCAGCCTTAGCACGAGACACCTCAACGGCAGGCTCAAGGCCATACTCTTCAGCCAAATCTTGAACAATGACGGTTACCTCGCCAATAACCTCATGGCTTGATGCCTCTGACGTGCACTCAAGGAAAAGCTCTGGAATGATGAACTTTCCCTCTCCTGCTACAGAGCGATCATGATCGTGGAAATCAATAGCACCAGTATCCAAGTCAATGACTGCATATGAATCAACCTTTTGCGTAGGAGAAGGCAGCGTTGCATCTTGGCGCAAAATCTCGTTTGCCGAGCCGTTAACATCATGGATAAAGGCCTGCTTGCGTGGGAGAAGCACAATAGCAAAGAGACGTCTTCCCTCACCCTCAAATGCCTCAGCCTGAGCATCCTCATCGTCTGCAGCAGCACTCGCAAGCGCCTGACCAGCATCGGTATCAATGTAGTCCGCTACAAGAAGATCGCACTGCTCGACATCATCTGCGCGACGAAGCTCTTCCCAGAACCACTGAGCAATCTGATGAGAAAACTCTACAAACTCAACGTCTCCGTGGGCATACTCCTGAAGACCTCCAGCAAAATTACTGGTAGGAGCAAACTCTCCATGTCTAGACTCTGGATTTGCCGTAATTTTACGCAGTCTACGCTGTACGTATGACTTTGTCTGACGATCCTCTAAATCCAAGGTAGATTGAGAGAAGTATTTAGTTCCCGTCTCAAAATCAAAGACGTGAAGAATTGCCTTAGTAACTCTAAGCATGTAAAACCTCGTTTATTGCAGATGTTTTGCTAGCGAGAAACCCTAGTGCTTGACGCACATCAGAGGATCGCCAATCTTAACCAGTGGACGACCACCAATCAGTGTTCCGGACTCACCAATAAGATCAATGCGCTCATACTGATCTGCATTAACAACGGTAACAACTACAACGTTCTCATATCCTGCTTCTTCAATAGCAGCAGCATCAAATGAAATCAGTGGAGTACCGGCCTTTACCTCATCGTTAGCGTGAACGTAACGGGTAAAACCCTTACCGTTCATCTCGATGGTACCAACACCAATGTGAATCAAAATCTCAATACCAGTATCAGTGGTAAGGCCAATTGAGTGATTGGTTACGTTAGTTGCGGTAACGCGAGCATTGCAAGGAGCATAAACGCAATCAAGACCAACGGGCAAAATGCCATAGCCCTGGCCAAAGAGACCGCTTGAGATTACCTCATCGTGAACCTCTTGTACGCTTACCAGGACACCAGAAACTGGTGCATAGATAGTGTCTTCCCTGGTAGCAAATGTAGCCTTCTGAGGCTGCTCTGTTCCGTTAGAAGGAACAAACACATTTTTAACCTTTGACCAAAGACCCATGATGCCTCCTTGAGTATGTGCTCTGCACAGATACCATCTGACATAACGTTTCTATTTTACCTAAGCGAGAAGGACGAATGCTCCACAGAGAAACATCCGTCCTTCTTTCACGAATTTACAACACGAAGAT
>CAUORV010000067.1:0-7329 GCA_963507085.1 uncultured Atopobium sp. | reverse complement strand
CTCAAGCTCTGGGACAGGAACAAACTCTCTGACACCGTGAGCATTGTAGTAGCAGGCAGATAGATTAGCGCATGGGAATCCTCTAAAGGAAAGTTGGGATCCGTCGGTGCCGCCGCGCATTGGAATGCAGGTCATCTCAACACCGGTCTTCTCGTATGCAATACGAGCGTTCTCAATTAAGTGCGCATACTCAGGCTTTAGGACAATGTCAGCCAAGTTATGGTACTGATCGTGAATCTCAACAGAAAGTACCTCAGAGCCAATCTGCTTGTTTACATACGCTGCAGCGTCAACCATCAACTGCTTGCGACGCTCAACCTTTGCCTGATCGTGGTCACGAATAATGTAATCAGCGCGAGCAGACTCGCAATCACCATTGACGCGCTCCAGATAGAAGAAGCCATCATAGCCCTCAGTGAACTCAGGACGCTCCGCAGGTGGAAGCAGCTCGTGGAAGCGCATGATTGCCTCAGATGCATTAATCATCTGGCCTTTTGCGGTACCTGTGTGAACGGAAAGTCCATGAGCACGCACAAACACCTCAGCGGCATTGAACGTCTCGTAGCAGAACTCACCAAAGGGACCGCCGTCAATGGTATAGCCATAAGCTGCGCCAAAGGCATCAAGGTCCAGAAGAGCAGCGCCGTGGCCAATCTCCTCATCAGGAACAAACGCAAGCGCAATACGTGGGTGCTTAAGCTCTGGATGCTCCTTGTAGCGAGCAAGCAAGCTGACCAGCATGGCAATGCCTGCCTTGTCATCGCCACCAAGCAGCGATGTGCCGTCAGTGGTAACAAGCTGCCAGCCAACCATGTGCTCTAGCTGAGGATTAGTCTCAGGGCTAATGTAGACCTCTCTACCCTCACGATCAGAACCAACTACCAGCTTGCCGCCCTCATATATGACTACCTGAGGGTGAACGGGATTGCCCCAAGACTGCCAAGCCGTATCAATGTGGCAGCAGAAACCAAGAGTTGGAAGGTCCTCCAGACCCTTGCTTGCTGGCCAATGAGCAACCACATAAGCATGCTCGTCAACGGTTACATTTTCTGCACCAAGCTCACGAAGATCAGCTGCAACAACTTCAGCCATCTGGTACTGAGAATCAGTTGAAGGAACCTTATCTGCGGTCAGCGGATTAGACTGAGAAGAAACCTTGCAATACGCAATAAATCTATCTAGCACGTCACTCATAAAACTCCCTTACAAAAAACTGCGCTAACCAAATAGTCAACGCAGTTTAGAGTATCAATATATTAACGAGAAGACCGCGAGGCTTGCGAAGCTGTAACAAAGGATTTCCATAGTTCACAATCAGCCTTACTGTAATTCCATCCATATTCCGGATGCCACTGTACGCCTAAGGCAAACGTCTTCCCCTTAACCTCAGCACCTTCAATAATGCCGTCTGACGCATAGGCAACTACCGTAAGTTCAGAAGACACCTTTCGGAGCGCTTCGTCGTGGTATGAATTTGCCTGAATGTCCTCTACCTTGCCCAGGGCGTTGTACAGCAAAGAGTCTTTTTGAACATGAACAGCATGAGCTGGATGATACAGATTTGCTGAATGAGTCCAGAAAGTATGATTTTCTGCTGGCTCCATGGTATGCAGATCTTGTACAAGCGTACCGCCAAGCACAACGTTTATAAGCTGAAGGCCACGGCAAATAGCAAGTAACGGTTTATCTGCAGCAAGTACTTGCTTTACCAGCTCAAACTCAAGCGCATCTCGTATAGGGCACAAACGATTAAGGTCGCGTGGCTCTTCTCCCCAATTACGAGGGTCAACATCGTGACCTCCCGTAAGGCAGAAGCCATCACACATCTCAACAAACTGAGCAATAACCTCTGGATCTTCTGTAAGAGGCATCATGATTGGAATGCCGCCAGCTGCAAGAATGGCGTCAAGCTGAATTTGTGCTACAGAAGCAGAATCAGAAAAATTTTCTTCAGGCATCCAGCGAGGAGTCACACAGATAAGAGGGCGCTCAGAAGCAGGAAGCTTGGGAACATCACTAAATGCATCTTTGACAATATCTGGAATAACCACAAAATCCTCTTAACACTCAGCTCTTCAAACAACATAACAGTAAAGGTTGACCTTTATTGAGTCTTTGACTTTATCGCTTTTGCGCTTTTCGTGCCACTCTAGCAAGCCCTCCTCCACAATGTTTTTTCATTAATGAAACATTTTTCTGTATTGCGTACAATTAATTTGGGTATTAAGAAGCCAGTTCTTTACATTTAAAGCTTCGTATTTCGAAGATGCAAACGGAAGGCGCCCTATGAAAGAGCACGTATTTAATAACCTTTCCCGTAAATCATTTTTACGTGGATCTTTGGCGGCTGCCGTTGCCGCCGGTTCTGCTTCACTACTTTCTGCTTGTGGCGGTTCAGGTGGCGGAGACGCAGAGAAAAAGGTGTTGCGCTTTGGTGTAAACAACCCAAAGGTAACCTTTGATACTCAGAAGACTTCTGGTTCTGTTGGTGTATCTGAGGCAGTTGCAGAGTCTTTGCTGGTACTTAATCCAGACACAAAAGAAATTGAGCCAAATCTGGTAACTGGCCTTCCTACTGTCTCTGATGATGGTCTTACCTACTCATATGAGCTTAAGGATGGCATCAAATTCCACAATGGAGAAACCCTTAAGGCGTCTGACGTTAAGTACACCTTCACGCGTATGTTCTTGCCTGCTACCAAGGCAACCTCAATTGATTCCTATGCGTACATTGAGGGCGCTAAAGACATTATTGCTGGTAAAACTGAAGAGCTTTCTGGCATTGTTATTAAGGACGACCGTCACTTTGACATCAAACTGACACAGCCTTATTCAACCTTCAACGCAATCATGGCTCAGTTCTATGCAGTTATCTACCCAGAGAAGGCCTGTAAAGAGGCTGGTGAGGCATGGGGCACTGAGACCAACTTTATTGGTACCGGTGCTTTCAAGCTTGTCTCTAATGACAGCACAACAGAAGTTGTTCTTGAGGGATTTGCTGATTACCATGAGGGCAAGCCTGGCCTGGATGAGCTCAGATTTGTCTACATTGACGATGCTAACACCCGTATTCTTAACTACAAGAACAACGATGTTGACCTGGTCTTTATTTCTCAGTCTCTTATCCAGCAGTACCAAAATGATGAGTCTATCTCCAAAGAGATTGTCAACTACACGCCTGCATCCACGCAGTTTGTGAACTTGAACCTTAAGAGCGAGAATCTCAAAGATGTTCGCGTTCGTCAGGCGCTCTCTATGGCAATTGACAGAGATACCATTTGCAGCACCATTCTTTCTGGTGTTGCCAAACCTGCTAAGTCGTTTATCCCATCTTCTGAGACTGGCTACAATGAGTCCGCTCCAGAGTTTGAGTACAACGTAGACAAGGCAAAGCAGCTTCTTGCACAGGCAGGTGTTTCTAACCTCACTCTTAATGCACAGGTCAGAAGCCAGGATCAGAACCTTATGGTTGCCCTTCAGGATGCATGGTCCAAGATTGGCGTTACCTGTAACGTAAGCGTTATTGACTCTGGCGTTTGGAGCGACGCACGTACCAACGGAGAACTTGAGGTTACCCTCGTCACGTGGTCTACCCTCTCCTTCCAGGGTGTTGAGCACATGGGCTCTTACTTCCGCTCTGACCGCGCTGCAAAGAAGTCTTCCTTCTACAACAGCACCGAGTTTGACAGCCTGGTTGATCAGGCTCGTTCAACCGTTAACGACAACGATAAGGTCCTGGAGCTTACCCGTCAGGCAGACAGTCTTATGACTCACACAGACTATGCTTGCCTGCCTATCGACTGGCCTCAGATGCCTTACGTCTTGAAGCCAGAGTTTACCGGCCTCACCGTTTTGGTTAACCCTCACTTCGATAAGGTTAAGAAGAAGTAAGCGTTTCCTTCATACAAAACAAGGGCGAGAAGATCAATTGGTCTTCTCGCCCTTTTGTGTTTGTAAGCCGTTTTAAGACACGACAACAGTAGGCGCTACTCGGAAATCTTCTCCTCAAGGCGCGCTTCTTCTACGGCCTTCTGAGCCGCCTCAATAGCATGTGCAACCTGAGGTGTGCGGTCGGAATCAGAAAGCGACGCGTCGTACAGGTGGCAGGCGCAGAAGTGACCCGGCTCAGCCTCGATGCGCTCAGGAATGCGCTCGGAGCAAACCTTCATTGCCTTGGGGCAGCGTGTATGGAATACGCAACCTGAAGGTGGGTTTGCAGGGCTTGGAACATCACCCTGGAGGATGCGCTTCTCCTGGATGCGCTCGTGACGAATACGAGGAATAACGTCCAAAAGTGCCTGAGTATAGGGGTGCAGAGGATGCTCAAAGAGGGCATCTTTAGTAGCAAACTCCATCTGGTGGCCCAGGTACATGACCATAACAGTATCTGCAATGTGACGAACAACGGAAAGGTCATGGCTAATAAAGATGTATGCCAGACCGTGGTCCTTCTGAAGCTCTTCAAGCAAGTTGATTACCTTGGCCTGAACAGAAACGTCCAAAGCAGAAACAGGCTCATCGCAGACAACAATCTCTGGCTCAAGCACAATAGCGCGCGCGATACCAATACGCTGACGCTGACCACCCGAGAACTCATGAGGGTAGCGGTACTTAAACTCAAGGTTAAGACCAACTTCCTCCATAACCTCTTCAATACGAGCGTCACGCTCTGCCTTTGTCTTATACGTACCCGCGATATCAATAGGTTCGCCAATGATATCCATGACCGTCATACGAGGGTTTAGTGAGCTGTAAGGATCCTGGAAGATAAGCTTCATCTTCTGACGTGCACGCTTGAGGTCTTCTCCCTTAAGCGAGGTGAAGTCTTCCCCATCAAGCTCAACCGTACCAGAGGTTGGCTCGGTGAGGCGCAGCACGCACTTGCCAGTTGTAGACTTTCCGCAGCCAGACTCGCCAACAATAGCCAGGGTCTCTTTGCGCCTAAGGTCAAACGAAACATCCTCAACCGCATGAACTGAAGCGTTAGAACGACCAAAAACACCGTTTTTAATGGGGAATCGCTTAACCAAGTTCTTTACGGACAAGATGGTTTTCTCGCCAGAAAGGTCCTTGACGTCTGTGTTTTTCTCTTCTGCCATGACTACTCACTCCACTCATCAGTGTATTTCCAACAGCTGACAGTATGGCAATTGTCTTCACCAACAGCAGTCAAGCCAGGACGACGATTCTTACAAATGTCCTTAGCAAACGGACAACGTGGATGGAACGGGCAGCCAGAAGGCATGTGAGAAAGCATAGGAACGCTGCCAGGAATTGCATAGAGTTCCTTGGTGTGCTCGTCAAACGACGGGATGGATGCAATCAGGCCCTGAGCATAGGGGTGCAGAGGGTTAGTAAAGAGCTCTGCAGACTGCGCATACTCAACACGATGACCAGCGTACATAACAAGAACCCAGTCAGCCATCTCGGAAACAACGCCCATATCATGCGTAATCAGCATGACGGCGGTACCAAGGTCTTGCTTCATGCGGTCAATGATCTGCAGAATCTGTGCCTGAACCGTTACGTCAAGCGCGGTTGTTGGCTCGTCACAGATAAGCAGCGAAGGCTGGCACGCAAGTGCCATAGCAATCATGACACGCTGGCGCATACCACCAGAAAGCTCATGAGGATATGACGAGAAGACCTTCTCTGGTGCAGGAATACCCACCAGTTTGATCATATCAAGGGCCTTCTGATCTGCCTCCTGTTTGCTCATGTTGGGATTATGAACAAGGATGCCCTCACGAATCTGAAGACCAGATTTCATAACAGGGTTCAAGGAGGTCATAGGCTCCTGAAAAATCATGCCAATGCGATTACCGCGGAAGTCACGCATGCCACCACGAGGAAGCTGAGTTAAATCAGTTCCCTCAAAAATAATTTCTCCGCCGGTAATTTGTGCAGGAGGTGTGGGAAGCAATCCCATAACCGACAAAGCCGTCATGGACTTACCGCAGCCAGACTCTCCTACTACCGCAAGAGTCTCGCCTTTTCGCATGATAAACGAGAGGTCACTTACTGCAGGAAGTGCGCCATCTTCGGTAAAGAGCGTGACATCAAGATGATTGACGTCGAGAAGAACGTTTTTCTTGCACTGCTCTTCTCGCTCCTTTTGAGCGGTCTCTTGTGCAAGGAGGCGCTCTTCAAGGCTGCAAAATTGCACAGACTGACCGTTAGGACCCTCAATGACGTGCTCAAATGACACATCTTTAGTCTCTTTTGTCTGATCACTCTCTTGTGCAAGAGCATCTGTATTTTCTGCCATAAACGTAACCTCCTTTCTAAGAACGCATCTTTGGATCAAGGGCGTCGCGAAGGGCGTCGCCAAGCAAGTTGAAAGACATAACTGTAATGATGATGACAATACCTGGGGCAATACTGTAGAGAGGCTGTGATGCAAGGTATGGCTGAGATGCTGCAATCATTTGGCCCCAACTTGCCTCAGGTGGCTGAACGCCCAATCCCAAGAACGAAAGTGTTGCCTCCGAAAGAATTGCACTTGGAATACCCAAGGTAGAAACAACAATCAGCGTTGACATACAGTTAGGCAAGAGATGTTTCATGATGATGCGGAAGCTATTACCGCCAGACAGAATACAAGACTGAATGTATTCAGAATTCTTCAGGCGCATGACATCGCCACGAATCAGCCTTGCGGTGGTAGTCCACATTAAAAGACCTAATGCAATATAGAGATTGATGAGACCTGGGCCCATAACAAACATAATCAAAATTGCAAAGAGCAAGAATGGGAAGCTGGAGAAAACCTGAATGATAAAAGATACAACTGCATCCACCCAGCGACCGTAATATCCTGCTGCAACTCCTGCTACAAAGCCGATAAACAGGGCAATTGCCTGCGAAATAATACCAACAGAAAGAGAAATCTGGCAGCCGTAAATAATACGAGAAAGAATGTCTCGACCGTACTCATCAGTACCAAGTAGGTGCGCAAATGTTGGATTCTGATTCTGAATTGAAAGGTTTTGATCTTTGTAACCATAGGGAGCAAGAACAGGAGCAAGAATTGCAATAATTACTAGAGCCAAAACAATGCCCAAGCAAATCATGCCCAGTTTATTTTTCTTAAAGATGTTCCAGCTAACCTGCCAATAGCTCTGCGCACGGACTTTTCCCGTGGCAGCCTGTTCTACTTCTTGAGCCTTGGCGGCATCTTCAAGTACAGCTTCGGTCTTTTGGACCTTCTCGCTATTTTTATCGCTTGTAAACAAAGCCATTACTCTGATGCCTCCTCTCCAAGACGAATTCGTGGATCAACTACTGCGTACAAAATATCAACAAGTAAATAAATCACAACGCAGATAA
>CAUORV010000066.1:0-7344 GCA_963507085.1 uncultured Atopobium sp. | reverse complement strand
AACACGCTGCAGAATCATAATCACCCGCATATGAACTGCCTCCCATTTCTTATGTTCAAGAAATAGGAGGCAGTTCACATTCGTCGGGCGCTTTTTTATGCCGTTTACGGGAGTACATTTGGAACGCGGCGTGTGTGCTGGTAAAATATTAAAAAGTTGATGAAGGAGGTACTATGTCACTGTATCGTCATCTACGTTCTAGTTTGGGTTCAGCCCAAAAAATTGCGCTTGCTGCCAGCACTTTTGTCATGACAATTGCGCTACCCGTTATCGCATTAGCTGATGTTATTTCTACGCCAAGAATCGGTAGATCATCTAGCTTCTTAGCCATGGCTGCAGTTTCTACTCTTGTGGCAGTAATTGGCTTCATTATGATCATAAGGCGTCGCAGGTAAAACCTTGTCCACAACACAGCAGATTCTTCCCAAAAAAGAAGTCACTACCTTTGCGTATGCACTTTGTCACTTTGTAGTTGACTTTGCTTGTGTTTCTTCGATGCTCTGTGCCGTAAGCCGAGTGTTGGGCGAGTCTGGCCAGGGTTCGATGGAAGTTGTTGCGCTAAGTATTTTACTGTATGACATAGTTGCCTTTACCCTGCAGCTCCCTATAGGCATTGCGCTGGATCAGCTGGATAAGAACTTCTATGCCGCCTTACTTTCGTATGCTTTAGTGGGCGCTGGAGTTATTCTTTCGCTGGTCCCTATAGCTCTTCTCGAGTGGCCTGCTATTCTTTTGCTTGCGATTGGAAACGCACTTTTCCATAGTGCAGGTGGCCTTTGCGTACTTAATATCTCGCAAAAACACGCGGGCCCATCGGGAATCTTTATTGCAACAGGCGCGGTAGGAGTATTTTTAGGCACGTTTAGCGCACAGTACGGAAGACTTCAAGTTGCGTTTTCGCTGCTTGTCTTGCTGTTCTTATGTGCAAGTATTACCCGTGTGGTGCAAAAGGTTAACAAGAAGTACTGGAATATACATAACGTTCCCTTTGCCATTCCTGAGTTTTCTTCTCGCACTTTGCTTGCAATCTTCTTGCTCTGCTTTGTGGTTGCGCTCAGAAGCTACACCGGCATAGTCATGGCGTTTCCTTGGAAGAGCGAAATGCTCCTGTTGGCTTTGAGCATTCTTGGTGTATTTGCAGGTAAAGCCCTTGGCGGAATGGTTGCCGACCGTATTGGTTTTAGAACTACAGCTATTTTCTCGCTCATTGCCGCTGCTACTTTATTTGTACCTTCATGGGAGATGCCTCTTATGGGCCTCCTAGCTGTGTTTTTCTTTAATTTTACAATGGCGATCACGCTGGCTTCTTTGGCTAATATTTTGCACGAAGCAAAGGGAACCGCATTTGGCTTGGCCAGCTTCTCTTTGGCGATAGGCGCTTTACCTGCGCTTTTGGGACTTCGCTTGGAGCATCCTTTGGTGCTTTCTGCAATGAGTCTGGTTTCGGCGCTTGCTTTGGGTGTCAGTCTGACTTTAGTCAAAGACACTGTGGCCACGGGACCATTTGGTCACGAGCGCATGCTCCAAGCAGCACAGGTTGCTGAGACTGCAGGGGAAGATGCTCTAACGGTAGGGCTATCCGAACCGGCCGAAGAACTTGCAACTGAAGATGGGCTTACAGGTGAAGTTAAACTCTCAGTTGAAGACTATCCTGCGGCTAAAGACAAACTTGACGCTGAAGACAAACAAGAAGAAGGCTAATGGCATGGACGACCAAATATTTTTATTGCCGTATTTGATAACCATTATTCCGATATTTGCGTTTTGTCTGATTCTGACTATTACTGTTGAGCTTATTGTCGCAAAATCGCTTGGCGTTAAAGACAATCACGCGCTGCTGATTGTTGTGGCTGCACAGGTGCTTACCAATCCAATCGCTGTTTTTATCACAAGTGTCCTTGTTAATGTGGTTGCTAACGACGCTCAGTATTGGGCGTGCGTCATAGCGGTTGAGCTGGCCGTTATTGTTGTTGAAGGTCTCATTTACAAGGTAAAAAGAGTAAGCGACGCTCCATGGACACTTTCAATCTTGTCTAATCTTGCGTCGGTTTCTGTGGGTATTCTCGTTCAAACACTTATATAAAAATTTAGCGAGAAACCCTTTGAATAGGAGGGGTTTTCTCGCCAAATCTGGGTGATTTATGAGATGGGCCTTAATGGACAATTGCAATAAGAAGAGCTCCGACCATAAGACCAATGGATGTTCTTAATGCCGCCGATGCTTGCCTGCGCAAGAGTTTTTGCGCACGAGTTGTGTGAGTAAGCTGGGCTTTTGAAGCGCTCAGTGTATTATGCATTGGTCCTCCTTGCTTAGTTCTTGTCTAGTATATGCCCAAAAGTAAACCTTGGTAAACTCTTTAGTATAAAAATGATGCAAAAAACCACGCCGAGGGTCAGTCCAATCATGCCTCCAGAAGAGGCATCTAGGTAATAACTGCCTGTTATTCCAATTAAAACGCTGGCCGTAGCAATGAGCGGAGAAATCCAGAGCATATGGCGCATCTGATTAGTAAGAAGTCTTGCGCAAGCGCCTGGAACAATAAGGAGCGAAACGGACAAAATTACGCCAACTGCCTGGAGTGATATGACAATCGCGAGCGCTAGGGCAACAAGTAAGAATGAAGTGAGAGTTTTGGTAGAAAGGCCGATTGCTTGGACCTGTGTTGGATCAAATGAAAGCAAGGTCAGGTCCTTATTTTTAAGGATAAGCAGAATTGCAATTGGCAGACCGATGCAAATAACTTGCAGCATATCGGGAGTGGTGACTCCTAAAAGATTGCCAAAGAGTATGTGCGATAAGTTGATTTGGCTTGGAACCTTTGATATGAGAACAGTTCCCAGCGCAAAAAACGTAGTAAATACAATGCCGATAGCAGTATCAGGTCGTACGATTTGACTCTTTTTGACTTGTCCGACCAACACCACGGTAATAAGAGCAAACACAAGTGCTCCCACTAGATAAGGAAGTCCCAGCAGGTGAGCGATAACTACGCCCGGGAGAATAGAGTGGGAGATGGCGTCGCCCATGAGCGACCATCCCATATGAGTAATCCAGCAGCTCAAAAGCCCGCAGACTATGGCGGTTGCAATTCCGGTGATGAGGGCTCGCTGCATGAATGCGTATTGGAGAATATCTACCTCAGGCATGGAGCACCTCCTCAATGTGGGTGTCTTCAGAAATTCCAAGGTTCTGCAGGAGGGCGTCTCCAGAAAGAATTTCTTTTGAAGGACCCTGCGCGGTGATGGTTTTATTGATGACCAGGCAAAGCGGGAATTTTTGCTGAGCTAGGTTAATGTCGTGAATTGAAACAAGCAATGTTTTGCCTTCTTTACTGAGGTTATTGAGCTGTTCGGTAATGATGGCCTCAGAGCGAGCGTCTACCCCCGCAAATGGTTCGTCAAGAAACATCAGTTCAGCGGCTTGTGCAATTCCGCGCGCTACAAAAACACGCTTTCTTTGTCCTCCGGAGAGCTGGGCAAGTGGTCGATCTGCAAGGTCGGCCAAGTTGACGCGTTCGAGTGCTTGGGCAACCAGCTCTTTGTCCTGAGCGGATGGTATGCGCATCCAACCCTGATGGACGTATCTACCCTGCATAACAACGTCTTTTACAAGCAGCGGAAACGTTGCGTCAATCGTTTCAGTTTGAGGGACGTACGCGATTTTGCCCTGCTTACGTGCTTGCGAAAGAGGTTGCTGACCCCAAGTGATGGAACCCTCGCATTCGATGGTGTCCATCAGGGCCTTGAAGAGCGTAGACTTGCCGGCACCATTTACGCCTACAAGTGCGCAAAGATCTCCTGTTGAGAGCGAGAAATTCACGTCGTGAATGATGGGTTTCTCGTGGTCTTTTTTCTCGTACCAGGCACAAAGTTGTGAAACGCAAAGATTCATTGAGAACGCTACCTTCCCATAAGACCGGATACGATTGCGTCCGCGTCGTGTTGTAGCAGGTCAAGATAGGTGGGAACGGGACCATCGGCCTCCGAGAGGGAGTCAACATACAAGATGTTTTTCTCGTCAGTTTTGAGGGTGGCGCCTGTCTCGTCGGCCACCTGCTGCATTGCCTTGGGGCTTACCGTAGACTCGCAGAACACCGCAGGAATTTGCTGGGCTTTTACGGTTTCGACAACCTTGGCAATCTGCTGCGGAGTACCTTCATCAGCGGAGTTAACGGCCCAAAGGTAGAGCTCCTTCATATTGGTGTCGCGGCACAGGTACGAGAACGCTCCCTCGCAGGTCACCAGTGTGCGCTGGTTTTCCGGCAGTGAGCTGAGCTCCTCGATCAGATGAGAGGAAATGTTGTCGAGTTCCTTTTTGTATGCGTCGCCGTTGGCCTCGAAGTCCTTGGCGTGGTCAGGGACAAGGTTGCTGAGCGCGCGGACGATATTCTCGACGTAGATCTTGCCGTTTGCGGGCGACATCCACGCGTGCGGATTGGCTTGGCCCTGGTAGTCGCCCTCGGCGATGGGGATGGCGGTGATGCCTTCGCTGAGGTCGGCGCGCTGAGCAGGCGAGTCGTCGACGAAGCGCTCAAACCAGCGCTCAAGCCCCAGGCCGTTGTTGAGGATGAGCTGGGCTTTCTGCGCGCGCTTGAGGTCGTCGGGCGTAGGCTCGTAGTCGTGGATCTCGGCGCCGGCCTTGGTGATGGACTCTACCTGGCAGAACTCTCCCGCAACGCGAGAAGCCATGTCTTGAATGACGGTAAAAGTGGTCAAGACAAGGGGAACCGACGAGTTTGGGTTTTGCGCGGTGCCTGCGCTGGTAGCGGAATCGCGTGGGCCACACGCGGCGAGAGAAGCGATGGCTGCCGCGGAGCTTGCACCGAGCAAGGCCAGCGCTGACCTGCGGGTTAGGAGAGGATTGCGGGTAGCGTGCGGGTGTGGGTTTGCGACTGCCGGGTTATGCGTGCAGCAATGTTTCATAGTGACTTCCTTCAAAGAGATGAGAGCAGGTAGCTACGGGACTGAAAGCAAGAAACTGATAGCGTGAGGCCAAGAGTTAGGAGTTTGGAGCTACGAGCTCAACGGGTTTCTCGCCATATTGTATTCCTAAAAGTTAGCTATGTCTAACTTTTGAGATTTTTGAGGAAAGAAAAAGACTTCAGTTTGCAGACAAATGTCCAAAAGATTGAACGTGAAATTTAATGTGTCATTTATGTCACATTTTAAGCAAATTATTTTCTTTTAACGCATTGACCATAGGATTTGTGGTTAAAAAATATTTTTTGTATAGAAAATTATGTGAATATGACTAGAATTTATTTGTTTTCCAATGGTTTGTGCTCATGAAAAAAAGGAGAGAGAGCATGGCATTCGATTTTACAGGTAAGTTGGTTCTGGTTACAGGCGGAAGCGCTGGTATTGGCGCTGAGATCTCCAAGGGTATTGTTGCTGGAGGTGGACACGTAATCGTTTGCTCTCGTCACGAGGACACTGGCCGCAAGTTTGTCGAGGAGCTTGGCGAGGGTAACTTCTTCTACACAATGGACATTGCAGACGCAGAGGGCGTTAAGAAGACCGTTGCTCAGATTCTTGAGGAGTGCGGCGACGTCAACGTTCTTATCAACTGCGCTGGTCGCATTAGCTCCGTTCCTTTCACCGAGGTTGACGACAAAGAGTGGAACAACACCATCAACACCAACCTCACTGGTACCTACAACGTAACTCACGCTCTCTGGCAGCACTTTATTGACCGTGGTGGCGCTCGCATTGTCAACGTTTCTTCCGTTGCAGGCAAGATTGGCGGCGGCCTCCTTGGTACTGTTGCTTACGCATCTTCTAAGGCTGGTATGAACGGCTTTACAAAGGCTATTGCTAAAGAGGGCGGCAAGTACGGCATTTCTTGTAACGCAGTTTGCCCATCTTTCACCATTACAGATATGACCACTGCACTCTCCAACGATGAGGAGAAGTACAAGAAGGTCGTAGGCATCATTCCTCTTGGCCGTCCTGCACAGGCATCTGAGCCTGCACAGATGGTACTGTTCTTTGCTTCCGACGCTGCAAGCTTCGTCAACGGTGAGGTTGGCGACTGCGACGGCGGCATCGTAATGGACTAGGTGATTGTTGATGGCTACAAAAGAACCAATTTCTCTTCAGCACCCATTTAAGGCACTGGGCCGCATCCCAGGTGCAAACATTCTGATTCCTCTGCTACTTGGTGTTTTCATGAACACGTTTTTCCCAGAGGTATTCCCAACACTCGGCAGCTTTACCGCAGCGATGACCGTTAAGGGTACTGCTGCTCTGGTTGGCGCTTTCATGCTGTGCGTTGGCGCAACTATTTCGTTCAAGAGTGCACCAAAGGCCGCACTTCGCGGCGCAATCATCATCATTTCTAAGGTTGTATTCTGCGTTGCTCTTGGTCTTGCTGTTCTGTTCTTCCTGAACGACAACCTGCTTGGTCTTTCTTCTATGGTTATCCTTGCTGCTTGCTCTGGTGCAAACAACTCCATGTACGCAGGTCTGATGGCTGACTACGGTAACGAGTATGAGCAGGGCGCAGTTGCAATTACTACACTGGTTGTTGGCCCTCCAGTTACTATGCTTGCTCTTGGTGCAACTGGTCAGTCACCAATCAACTGGTCTTTGCTTGGCGCTGTTCTGCCAATTATTATTGGTATTCTGCTTGGCAACTTCTTCCCATCCATGAAGAAGATGCTCACAAGCGCTCTGCCAGCAATTATTGTTATGACCTTCTTTGCTATGGGAACTACTATGAAGTTTGATTCCCTCATCATGGCTGGTCCTGCAGGTATTCTGCTTGGCGTTATCTGCTCCGTTTGCGGTGGTTTTATCAACTACTTTGTTGATCGAGCAACTGGCGGAACTGGTATTGCTGGTGTTGCTATTTCTTCCTGCGCAGGTGCAAATGCACTTACACCTGCTGCTATGGCAGAGGCTAACCCAGCGCTGTATGGTGGTGCTGCTCTTGCAACAGCAAACGCACAGGTAGCAGCTGCAGTTATCGTTACTGCAATCCTGACTCCTTTGATCACTGGTTACGTTGCCGAGCACTTTGCTAAGAAAGACAACGCTTCCGAGGAAGTTGTTGAGGCTGCTTAATCGCCCGTAAAGTTTCAAGTTCAAAATCCCAGCACCTTCGGGTGCTGGGATTTTTTGTGGTTCACGCGTCTTTGGTTTCTTGCAGAGACGCTCGAAGTATGCTGATAGACGGCTGATAAGTGGGCAGCGGATGGCTCAGATTCTTCGGAAAACGCTCGAATAAGTCTCCAAGTGGTAAAAAATCCGTTTAGTTGGAAGTCTCATTTTTCTGCATACAACGTTTGCCCAGATAAAAGTTTTTGGTGCGGTAAAAAATCGTCTTAGTTGGAGATAAATCGG
>CAUORV010000065.1:0-7355 GCA_963507085.1 uncultured Atopobium sp. | reverse complement strand
CTGCGCTAGCCGCTGCGCCAATCGCCCGTGACTGTAGAAGTTTATCACAGCTTCTACGATTCTTTGGCGGCAATTATGAATTCAACGGTTTCATTTGCTCAACTTCCGCACGCACTACAACGCCATCCAACTTGGCAAGTGGTGTTTCCGTCCGTTTTGCCAGAACACATGCACTACCCATAGCGTCGCCCATATCGGTAACTGTTGGAATAATGCGAACACTAGCCTGCATCAAAAACGTCGTAGAGATGCAACGGCCAATAACACCCAGGTTATTGATGTGCTTGGTGACCATTGACCGGAATGGAATCTCGTAATAATCACCCTGCTTGTAGGTGTTTTTGTGGAAAAGACCGCCTTTATTGGAGTGAACGTCAATGTACCAATCACCACGAACAAGACCGTCATCAAACCGCGCCTGATTAACGTAATCTTCCTCGGTCAGCATCATCTGGCCTTCAACACGCCAGCTCTCACGAACACCCAAAAGCGAAGCCTGCTCCATAAGATAGCTTTGCTCAAATCCAGGCATCATACGCTGCAAGAACGTAACAAGACGACGAATACGAGCGTGTGCCTCAACTGTTGCGTTAGAACGTGCGGCTCCTGAGGTATTTTTTTGCATGCTTGCAATGTGTGGACAATTCAGCGCCATGCAACCAGGCTTTCCAGGAAGCGAGAATATCTGGTAATAGCGCAAGTCCTCTTCTTCAAGAATACCTGCTTCAATTCCCTCGCGAAACTTTGGCTCCAGCTTAAAATTCTTACCTGCAACCATCGCGGACTCAAAGAAATATCCTTCAACCAATGGCGAGAAGTGATCATCGAGTGAAAGCACGTACTCCCTATAGCGCTCAACATCAATTCCACCCATAGTAAAACGCAAGCTGCAGACCTGATTTATGCCGTCCTCATCACCAGCTGCAACTGGAACACCAGCGGCTCGGGATAAAACCGCGTCGCCCGATGCGTCAATCCATGTTTGAGCTGTTACTGCAATCAATCCTTCAGTTGAGGCAAGAATTGCGTGTGTAATGGTTTTCTCGCCATCTGCATCTGACAAAACGGCAGCTACAAGAGATGTATCGTAGAGGATCTGGCCACCCTTTGTAGTGTAGAGCTGCTCGTATACTTCTCCCAAACGCTCAGGAGCAAACCAGATCATCGTAGTGTAGTCATCACGTGTTGCGTCACCTGAGGCCAAAAGTTGCTGTTCAATGGCAGAAAGAACAGGTAGATGACGGACATACGACGGCATCATAGGGCATACAAGCGCTCGTGTAGCAGAGCCTCCAAGCAAATTTGATTTATCCACAATAAGTGTGGAGAGACCCTCATTAACGCAACGGATTCCGCAGGCAGAGCCAGAAACACCGCCACCAATGATGACTACATCAAAGCTTCCAACAACAGGAATTTGCAGGTTGTTCCAGGTAATCTCTTTATAACTCATTATCTCCTCCTGTGTTAGAGATGTTGTGGAGTAAACCGTAGTAGGTGTTGGTGAATGCATGTGCTGCAATTTCAGACAGCGCGTGAATGCCCGTCTTTCCCAGTCTAAAAGGGCCAAGGGTAAACAGTGGAACAAGATATTCTTTACTGGTTAGTCCAAGCCGTGTAGTCTCCAAAACATGAAAAAACTCATGCATCAAAATAAGATTTTGGGCTTCACGTACCTCAAGTTGATTTTGCTTTGCCCACAGCGCACATGATTGCTCATAGAGTGTGATTTCTTTTGTACCAGAAACATAATCACTGAAATAACGCTGGTTACCATACACGCAATCAATATCTTTTTTGATAATAGTCAAACCTGCATCTTTGCAGATCTGAAAAAAGTCACTTTGACCGTTTGATTCTTCAAACACCATATGCGCAGCAGACTCACCTTTTGACCAAGCTAAATCAATCACGCGCTCTTTATCCTCTTCAGGAATACGAGCAACAGAGCGATCCCACAAGAGCTCTTTACGCGCAAGCTCACGAGTTGGGAACGGAAACCGTGAAGCAGAGTCAGAAATAGACTCCGCTTCAAGGCTCACCGATTTTCTCGCCAAAGTGTCATCTGCGTTCTGCATATGAGTTTAGTCACCCAAACGAAGCGTAGCAGCGATGATAACAGGCTCGTCAGATGGGTAGCCGCCCAGCTCCACTGCTGCAAGGCTCAAAATCTGTTCAAGAGAAGTCATTCCAGACAGATCGATAATACGCTTGCCTACCACAACATAGACGTTTGGCAAATTTGCCCCACCGTCGTTATATACGGTCAAGTCTTCTACCAGGGCTGTTACGCCCTTGCGCCAAGAACTAATGGACTCTTGCAAAACCTCAGCATTTGGACGCTGAAGTCTAATAACACCCTCGGAATCAATAAGACGAAGAGCTGTGCGTTTCTTGGTGAGAAGACCAAAGAGCTTCTTTTCTGTTGTGGTTGCAGTATAAGCAAAGAGCTCAGAAGAGTGAGCAACCTCAGAAACGTTTTCTGCACCCTCTCCAAGATTTTCTACTACAAGCTTTTTAAGCTCGTCTGCGCTCAAGCGTGTAGCATTAACGTCTTTACTGCGCAGCTCAGTAGCACCAACAGCAATTGCACGAACAACGTGGCGCTGAGTATCCACCTCAACGGTAACCTCAACGGTTCCAGGAGCTGCACCCATCTTAATAGCACGAGCTTCCGCCTCGCGCCTAACGCTGACAATATCATCGTCGGTTGGGTTAGTAACACTACGCTCAACCATGTCACGGACCATAGCAAGAGCAACACCAATAGTTGAGATGACAGGTGCGTTCTTAGCAATGCGGAACGTATGACCCATGGTCTTTGCCAAGTGTGGTACTACCGTAGAAGCGCCACCGCCACCGCCAACGTACACGGTAGTACGAGGATCCATGCCGTAGTCTTTCATAAGCTGTTCCGCTACAGCGCCGTTTTTCTTTGCGGCAAACGCAAGAACCTGAGCTGCTGCTTCTTCAACACTTACGCCCATATTCTCTGCAAGAGGAGCCCAAGCCGCACGAGCAGCCTCAACAGAACCGTGAGCGTAATCACCCTCGGGAACAAAACCGGCAAGGTTTGCAGCGCCAGCCATGGTCAAGCAAACGCGAAGACCTCCATCACATTCAATAGCTGCGTATTCAGGGTCTCCATCCATAGGACGAACAGCAACTAGACGTGGGTTTACAATCTTTTCTGCGTCGGTATAAACCTCGTAATCCAAGTTGGCAATGTGAGCAGAACGAGGCCCCACGTCAACAGCCTTGCCATCAGAAATTTGCACCATAGAGCCGCCGCCAATACCAACGGTTCTAACGTCCAATGACGAGAGGTACGTCTTGTGGCCGCCAACTTCTGCATACTTGACCATAACCTTGCCGTCTTTAACGCAAGAAATATCGGTAGAAGTACCGCCAACCTCAAAGAACAAGCCATCGGTGAGCTTCTCGTACATCAAAGCACCAGCTACACCTGCTGCAGGACCAGAAAGAATGGTCAGGATGGGGCGATGACGGACTTCGTCAACAGTCATAACACCGCCATCGCAACGCATGACCATAAGTGGTGACTCAATACCGGCCTCACGAATACTCTTGTCGGTCATATTTGCAGCTTCAAGCATCTTAGGCATGATGGAAGCATTAACAACGGCTGTACGAGTACGGATAGCCAGGCCATAAAGCTTGGAAATGTCATTTGTAGCCGTAGCAGGAACTTCTCTATCAGAGCATTCTGCAATTACGGCGTTCTCGTTAGTTGGATCGTCTACGCTAAATGCTTCGGCTGCAACATAAGAAGTTGAACCTTCCGAGAAGAGCTGTTCGATTGCGCTCTTAATACCAGCTTCTACATCGGAGGATGTGTCTACAAAAGCATTTTTGGTACGCAGGAATTTACCGGCAGCAAGTTCAATATCGCCAACGTTAGTATCACTTTTACTCTTAGCTCCCTGAAGGCCGCTGCCAAGCGTTACGATACCAACCTGAGCAACATCACCCTCAAGCAGGGCGTTTGTTGCTTGAGTAGTACCGTGAGCAATAAAGACAACATCTTCAGGCTTAATGTTGTGCTGCTCCATAACACCATGAAGCACCTGCACAATACCTGCTGCGACACCCGCTTCAGCGGTGTGCGTGGTAGGTGTTTTAACCGTGCCGATAATTTCGTACGTATCATTGTCGATGGCAACAGCATCAGTAAATGTTCCGCCAACGTCGATTCCAATACGAACTTTCACGTTTCCTCCTTGATTTACAGCAATCTATCAGCTGCAAAGATAAAACGAGGCGAGAAGACCACAACAAGAGGGTCTTCTCGCCCCAAGGTCAGAACTTAGAAGTACAGAACACCAGACAGAATTACACCAACGATGGAAACTGCCCAGAGGTAAGGAAGCATCTTACGAGTAACAGTGTTGACGTCAACCTCGCAGAAGTTTGCAGTCCAAACGTTCTGAGTGTTGGTTGGGTCGCCACCAGCCTGGATGCGCTCTGCAGACAGGAATGCACCCATGACAGCAAGAGGATTCAAGGTGTTCAGGCCAATGATAAGAGCTGCGATACCAGAACCAAGACCAAACATGTTCATAGGTCCACGATACAGAGCCAATGGCGAGAGGACCGCAAAGAAGATGATGTATGCAACAAGGTTCTGAGGCATGATGCCAAGCAGGAATGGGTTAAGAACTGCCTTAACCGTTGGGTTGGTAACTGCAAGGTAGAGAATACCAATGCCAACCATCAAGATAATTGCAGGACCAGCATCAGTTACGCCGTCATAGCAGGTCTTTGCCAAAAGATTCATTGCCTTGCTAAAGCTCTTGGAGGTAAACAGCAGGCACCACAGAATACCAACGGTAAATGCTGGAGTGACAGGAACCTTCAAGAAAGCAACAAGCACAATAGGAATCAGTGGAGTCAGCATTGCAAGACCACCAGCAACGCCGGTGAGCTGCTTGGAGTTGCTCTGCTCAGCAACTGGAGCGCTGAAGGCAAACTTAATGCCGTTACGCTTGAACTCAACAACAATCATGATCAAAGTTGCAATACCAGTTGCAACAGCCAGATAAACCTCAAAACCCTGAACCTGAGCAATGTCTAGGTTGAAGAGCTTAGCGAAGGTTGTCCAGTTGGCAATATTGAGTGCCAGACCAGTGGTAAAGGACATCAAGAAAATACATGCTGCACTAGCTGCAGGGACGCCAACAGAAATCAAAATTGGCAGAACGATTGAGCCAACCATGATGATGGATCCCAAGCCAGAAAGTGTCGTGAAGAGGACAGCCACTGCGATAGACATAATCAAGGTGATTACCAGGGGCTTATCGCCACCAAGCTCTGCACTTTTCTTGATGATTGTCTCAGTAACACCAGTTTTGTTCATAAGCTGACCCAACCATGCACCAAAAATAACAGCCATGATTGCGGCGCCCATGCGAACGGTACCAGCCTCAAATACTGATGTCAGCCAGCCAATTTCTTTTCCGTCACCATCTTTTCCAAACATTGGAACGCCTGCGATGACACAAATCAAAATGGCCATCAGTGGCAGGGCAAGCAGAGTTGGGATCTTCTTAGTCATCATCAATGCAGCTACAGCCACAAAGACCAAGAGGATCAAAATACCCTGAACCATGTTTCCTCCTTAGGAACACATTGTTTGATAGCAAGTGCAGCTATCTCTCCTTCAAACAACCTACACGTACTTCTATAGGTGCATAAGCACCATGTTGACGACTTTGATGAGCAGACAAAGTCGAGAAACACCTTTGTTCCAGCGCAGCACATAGCGTACTACTTCCCCGCAAGTACCTTGCTGATTTCTTACGCAAGCCTTACCGATTTCTTGCACATGACCTGCGTAAGTCTTACCAAATACCTACGCCGAACTTACTGGATGCCAGCCAGAAACAAGTACTTGTTTCCAAAGCTGGACAGTTTCTGGACAAAGACACGCAAATCTTAAAGCAGAAACAGCATCTCTCAGTAAGTTTCTTGAAGTCATTCTTGTTACGATCAGTTTTGGAAATTCGTCAAACTGAGCAAATTTTTGCACCAAAAGCGCAGGAGTAGACAGCGCCTTATTGAGCGCATCTGTCTTAAGCAAAGAGGTGGAAACATCTTCTTCAGGCACAGATACAACTACAGCGTCAACAGAAAAAAGACTCTGAACAGCGCTTATAAGATTCATTAATGCATCAAGCTTCAAACCATCTGAGGTAACAAGCTGCTGAGTAATATCTGCATTTAGGCCCTCTTTCATTGGAAGAGGGGTGTTATCGCAAACAACTTGAGCCACGACTCGCGGTCCAAATGAAAGATGCAAGTACGAAGAAACGTCCTCAATGTTGTCCGTACTCTCAACATGAGAAAGCGCAAAGTCACTCTGTTCAAACTGCTTCACCACTACCCTGAAAGTACTCTTTAACGCTTGTACCAGAGAAATTGTTGCCGAATCATGGCCCGTTGAATACATGACGGAAAGCTCTGATTCCAGCACATCACCTTCAAGCAAAACTCCAATTCCCTTAAGAATTGCGCCATCAACAATCAGCTCAGTAAAAGCAGCTTCAATCCCCTCAAGAAGGGTTTCTCCCGAAGGAGTTTCTTCTGATAGCGTGATGCGAGCATGCTCGTTAAGAGTCATGTCTACAAGAATAAGTTCCTGACTCTGGCGAGAAACTCTGACGAGTCCCAAGAGACCAAATTCTGGAGCAAGTTGCAGAAGTGTCTTTGATCTACCTGCAGTTACTACGCGTTCTGGACTTTCTTCAACCATTTTTGACTGAAGCAAGTCTTGGACAATAGTAGTAACGGTACTAGGAGAAAGAGATAATTCACGCGCCAATTCAACACGAGACAGAGCGTTTTTCTCGCACAGCGCTTGAATAACAGCACGCTTATTGGAGTATGCGATATCTTTAGTGCTAACAATTGACATACGTGTCCCCTCCTCTCCATTTCTGTCTGTACTACCTTATTTCGACTCTCGAAATAAGTCCATCAAACTGAGAAAGGAACGGGACTAACGGTATGAAATTATCGCCAAATGGTCATGCAGAACAATTTTGAAAACAGCGCCGAATCTTTACGCCAACTCTTCCAGAATTCGACGCATTTCTTTCTGGACACCCTGCTCAGTGTTAGGAGCAATGACCTTGGTGGCAATTGTCTTGAGCGCGTAGCGAGCGTTGTCCATAACGTACGCGGTGCCCGCATAACGCAGCATGGCATAGTCGTTCATGGAGTCGCCAAAAACGGCAATCTGGTCGCGAGAAATGCCATAATACCTGCGGATCTGCTCAAGTCCTGTGGCCTTGTTCACACCACGAGGCACCACGTCAATCCACGTCTCGCCGGAA
>CAUORV010000064.1:0-7366 GCA_963507085.1 uncultured Atopobium sp. | reverse complement strand
TGGTCTCTCTTTTGAGCCAGTTTCTATTCGCATGGCAAAAGAGCAGGATTTGCCTCTGAACTCCACCAAAATTTCCGGTGCTTGTGGCCGCTTAATGTGCTGCTTGCGCTATGAGTTTGAAGCGTATCGTGACTTTAAAAACCGTGCTCCAAAGCGCAACGCTGTTATTGAGACTCCTTTGGGCATGGCAAAAATTGTTGAATACAACACGCCAAAAGAAGAGATTGCCCTTCGCCTTGAGAGTGGCAAGGTAGTACGCATCCCTCTTGCTGATATGGACGCCTCTCCTGCAGCACAGCAGAAGTCGGAAGACCTTGGCTGTTCCTGCAGGCCAGATAGCGTTTCTCGCGCTGCTCTTGAGCGTCTTGAATCTGTTGAGGTACAGATGGCGCTGGCAGAGCTTGATAGGGCAAACGGTCTGATTGTTGATGAAGAGCCAGAGATTAACCCTGATCTCTTTGTCACGGAGACTCCAAGGCGCAAGCGTGATCGCTCCGAGCAGAACCCTGCTACTAGGCAGGAAAGCGCCAAGAATTCTGGGTCAAGAAATGTCCGAGAAGAGCAGGATACTCCAAGTTCTTCTCGCACCCGTCGTGTAAGAACTTCAAAGAATGCTCAGGTCAATCCTGGATCTAGCAGCTTTGATGCATCAACAGACACACTGCGTCGTACGCGTCGCCGTCATCACGCAACAGAAGAGGGCACTGCAAATACTCAGGCTCCTCAGAAGAATGAGCACAGCTCAGCTTCTGCACAGAAGCAGTCCCAAGGTAAGCGTTTTAGAAGGACAGATGCTCCTCAGGCACCACAAAAAGCCGATGAGGTACAGGCACCAGTTCGTGCAAAGAGGACTCGTCGTCCAGGTGATAGAGCGGGCATGAAGACTCAGAGTGCTCCACAGAATACTTCTGGTTCTAGCGGTGCGCCTAACGTTGCATCTAGAGATGCTCAGCCACAGAATGCTGCACGTCGTAGGCATAGAAGAGCTGGACGCGATGATCGCGGCCGCGGTTCAAAGGACAACGCGTAATGTATACGCTTAAGACTGAATATGCCTTTGACTCAGCGCATTTTCTTACCAACTACTATGGCAAGTGTGAGAATCTGCATGGTCATCGCTGGCATGTAACTGCTTGTATTTCTGCTGCAGAGCTTGGTGAGTCTGGCACAGAAAAGGACATGGTTATGGACTTTGGTGTCTTTAAGCGCAAGGTCCGCGCGCTATGTGATTCTCTTGACCATACGTTTTTGATTGAAGAAGGTTCACTTTCTGAAAAGACACTGACCTGTCTTCAAGAAGAGGGCTTCTCGCTCACTATTTTGCCGTTTAGAACAACAGCAGAAAATCTGGCTAAGTATCTGTTTGAGCAACTTGAGGCAGAAGGTTTGCCCGTCTCTTCCGTTGAGGTTGATGAGACACCCAACAATTGCGCCATATATTCAAAAAATATGAAGTAACCTGTTGTTTTTTAAAGCTCGTGCGAGCAACGTAACCTCGATGGGTATACTCTACGTATGTAGAGGTTTTATCTTTTGGCGAGGTGGAATTTCATGGCTCACGGAGCATTGCGGGGTGTCAATTTAACCGGTTGGCTTACGCTTGAACCGTGGGTAACTCCTGAGCCGTTTGCACGCACAGGCTGCGTTGATGAGGCTCAGCTCATTAAAGCGCTGGGCGTTGAGGACTACCACACTCTTGTTAAAGCGCATCGTTCTTCATTTATCCAGAGTTCTGACTTTGTCAGCATTGCTGCGCGCGGTTTTAATGCGGTGAGAATTTCTGTACCTTGGTATGTTTTTGATGAAGAAGCTGCTGGTACACCGTATCTAAGTTGTATTACTGAGCTTGATAAGTCCCTTGAATGGGCAGAAGAGCTTGGCTTGCACGTAATTTTTGTACTGGCAGTAAATCCTGGCTTGCCCGATGGCTTGAATGACCAGCCAGGTGGTGCTCCGCGCACTAGAATTTCTGGGGAGAAGTCGCTTTCTATTCTGCATAAGCTTGCCCTTCACTACGCTCACCGCAGCGGTTTTTATGGCATTGAGGTAGCCGATGAGGTTAAACCTCGCGTGCGCAAGGGCTTTAAGCTCACAGATGGTATTCCTGGTCACTCGCTCAGAAACTATTATCGCCGTGCTTATGAGACCATTAGATCTGTGGCAGGAGAAGAGCCTGTGGTTATTCTCCCAGACGGTGGTTGGCCTCAGGGATTTAGGCGTTTTATGAGCCAGCAGGCCTACCAAAATGTTTGGCTAGACGCTCATCTTGATAAGCCGTGTGCAGGAATTGATTGCTCGGGTCCTCGTGGTGTGCAGCAGCTCATTGATAAAAACGAAGCGTATTTGAAGACTTCTGCTTCAGGCGGTCTGCCGGTCATGGTAGGTAAGTGGTCAGCATCACTTCCAAGTATTGACGGCGCTATGACGGCAGAGGGAAGAATTGCGCTTGAGCGCATTTACACTTCCGGCCAGCTCAAAGTGTACAATACGTGTCCTGCATGGTTCTTCCAGACCTGGAAGACCTCCGCATTTTTGGCTGCATGGGACGCACGCGTTGCGCTTGCAACGTTTGAGAGGGGAATGCTCGAGTAATGACAGAATCTACTCTTTTAGCAGGTAAACTGTCTATTGTGGGCACGCCTATTGGTAACCTTTCGGATGCGTCACCGCGCGCTAAAGAAACGCTTGCAGCAGCAGATGTCATTTTATGTGAGGACACGCGTGTGACCTCAAAGCTCCTCTCGGCATTTGATATTCATGTGCCACTGCAGCGCTGTGATCAAAATATTATTGAGTCGCAAATTGAGCCAACGCTTGAGAGGCTTCGAGCTGGTCAGCGTGTTGCGTTTGTTTCAGATGCTGGTATGCCAGGTATCTCTGACCCAGGTCAGCATTTGGTTGATGCGGCGCTTTCAGAAGGACTTGCTACAGAGGTTATTCCGGGTCCTTCTGCGGTGACCTGCGCGCTTGTTGCATCAGGGCTGGCAAGTGACCATTTCTTTTTTGAAGGATTCTTGCCCAGAAAACACGGACAGATTGTTCAGCGCCTGCAACAGCTTGCGGCAATTCCTGGCACTATTGTGCTGTACGAATCTCCGTTTAGGGTACTTGCAACGCTTGAGGCTATAGCTGAGGTGTTTCCAACTAGGCAGGTAGCCCTTGTTAGGGAGCTTACTAAGCTGCACGAAGAAGTGGTGCGCGATGTGGCTCCGTGTCTTGCAAAGACGCTTGCTGCAAAAGAGAACCTCAAAGGTGAGTGCGTTTTGGTTATTGCAGCTCCCACAGAAGAAGAGCTTGCCTCTGCATCATCGCAGGTAGAAGGAGAGTCTCAGCTCTCGCTTGAAGATGCAATAGAGGCTGGTCTTGCTGCTGGCACTAGAAAATCGGCCCTGGCTAAGGAGCTTGCTCAGAAGTTTGGTATTGCACGTGACGAGGCATACCAGACAATTCTTGCTCACGAGGCATAATCACCATACCAACACAAGTGCGCCCAGCATTTGCTCTATACTGGATAAGTTATTGCAACTTACACAAAGGGAGTCATTATGCCCGAGGCCAAGCCGTCATACTTTATTACCACCCCAATTTATTACGTCAATGCAAAGCCACACCTGGGAACTGCGTACTGCACCCTGCTTTGCGATATCCAGGCTCGCTTTAGACGCGCTGCCGGCTACGATGTATTTTTCCTTACCGGTATGGACGAGCATGGCGAGAAGGTCGCTCTTGCTGCAGCTGATCACGGTTTGTCTCCACAGGCATGGTGTGACTCGCAGGTTCCTTTCTTCAAGGGGCTCTATGAAGAGCTGAATATCTCATATGATGACTTCATCCGTACTACCGATGAGCGCCACGTAAAAGCTGTCCAGTATCTGTGGGAGCGCATGCGTGAGGCTGGCTTCATCTACAAAGGATCCTACGATGGTTGGTACTGCATCCACGAGGAGACCTTCTTCACCGAGACTCAGGTAGAGAAGGCAGACGAAGAGGCTGGTTGCAAGGGTGCACACCTCTGCCCAGATTGCCATCGTGAGCTTGAGCGTGTCTCTGAGGAGTCTTGGTTCTTCAAGCTCTCTGCATTCCAGGATAAACTGCTTGAGCTCTATGCTAAGCACCCAGATTTCATTGAGCCAGATTTCCGTGCCAACGAGGTTCGAAGCTTTGTTGAGTCTGGCCTCCAGGATATTTCTGTATCCCGTACCAGTTTTGACTGGGGTGTTCCAGTTCCTTTTGATGAGTCTCACGTAACCTACGTCTGGTTTGACGCTCTTCTCAACTACTACACCGCTGTTGGCTACGGTGATGACAGTCCAGAGGCTGCTGCCATGAGAAAGCGCTTCTGGCCAGCTCAAATGCACGTTGTTGGTAAGGACATCATCCGTTTCCACTGTGTTATTTGGCCTGCAATGCTTATGGCCCTTGGTGAGGCTGTTCCTGAGCACATCTTTGCTCACGGCTTCTTGAACGTCCGTAACTCGGAGACTGGTGTTGTTGAGAAGATGAGTAAGTCTCGCGGAAACGCCATTGCTCCTCAGGACGTTTTGGACCTGCTGGGTGTTGAGGGTTATCGCTACTACTTCATGACCGACGTAACCCCTGGTGAGGACTCTGGCATTTCTTTTGAGCGCATGGAGCAGGTCTATAACGCTGACCTGGCAAATAGCTGGGGTAACTTGGTTTCTCGTGCCCTTAATATGAGCGATAAGTACTTTGAGGGCGTCACTCCAACCTTTGATGGTTCTTCCGTTGCTGCAGATCACCCACTGCGTAAGCTGGCTGAGGGCATCTATGACCGCTATGCCGTATGCATGGAGAAGATGGATTACGTGGGCGCTAAGAACATCATCATGGAGCTTGTCCACGCAGCTAACCACTACATTGAGGACGCCGCTCCTTGGACCGTAGCTAAAGACCCAGAGCGTGCTGCAGAGCTTGCAGAGATTATCTATACGCTGCTTGAGTCTATTCGTATTTGCGCACATCTCTTTATGCCATTTATGCCAACTACGTCTGCAGAGGTTCTGCGTCGTATGAGCCTCGACGAGGCAGAGATTACCTCTACTAATACTCGTAGCGAGTGTGTATGGGGCAAGCTTCAAGGTGGTCTGGCTGTCTCTAAGGGAGACGCTCTGTTCCCACGTCTTGCAAGCAAGTAATCGTGTCGGAGCACGCATCGCATCAGACATCGTGGCTTGCTAATCAGCGCGCCACTAAAGAAACGCTGGAACGTTTTGGCCTTGCCACCAAATACAGGCTTGGCCAAAACTTCCTGGTACAAGACCATGTTATCGAGAAGATTGTCCAGCTTGCAGAGGTTCAGCCTACCGATGTGATTGTTGAGGTTGGGCCCGGCCTGGGTACCCTTACGGTGGCCTTGCTCGACAACGCCCGTGCGGTTTGCTCGCTTGAAGCAGACTCTGAGCTTGAGCAAGTCTTGGCGGTAACCTGCAAAGAGCCTCATTCAGACTCGTTTGCGCTGGTTATGGGAGATGCTCTGGCAATTACGCCGCAGAAGCTCGCCGATGCCTACAGTGCGCTTCCGACCGTTGCTCATGACGCAGCACCGAGCGCTCCGATGCCAACAAAGTTTGTATCCAACCTGCCGTATCAGGTGGCAGCTACGCTGATCCTCAAGTTCTTCCAGGAGCTTCCTTCGCTTGAGCGAGCAGTAGTCATGGTGCAGGCTGAGGTAGCCGACAGAATTGCTGCCAAGCCTTCCACCAAGGCATACGGCGCCTATACTGCAAAGCTTTCTTTGTTTGCGCAGGTTACTGGTAGGTTTGAGGTGGGCCCTGGCAACTTTATGCCTCCACCACGCGTCAACTCTGCCGTGGTTCGCCTGGATCGCACCAAGGCGAGAAACCCGGTGACCTCCAAGCTTCTTTCTGAAGAAGAACTCTTGCATACCATGAGCGTCATTGACGCTGCCTTTGCACAACGCAGAAAGACCATTCGTAATTCAATGAGTGCTTCTGGTTTTGATAAAGACAAGCTAGACCAGGCGTTTCTCGCCACAGGAATTGCCCCTACGGCACGTGCAGAAGTTTTAACCAGCCAAGACTTTATTTGTCTTGCGGCTGCTTTGGAGCCTTTGAGTGAGTAAGAAAAAGCATCATTTACCAGCAGAAGAAGTGGAAGCACTTTCGTTTTCTGACGGTCAACTGTTCCACGATATATACGGTACACCTCGTCCAGCCCCGCGTGTTTTGGCGCCTGTTGCTGATACCCATGGTCACCTGGGCAGTCTTCATGAGCACAGTGCAGCAGAGTCTCTTGCACGAGCAGCTGCAGCGGGCGTTCGCATGCTTATTGTTCCCGTAGATATTGCTACGGAGTTTCCTCGTAAGTGGGCAGATACCAGCGCTTTTATCGCTTGGTTTGAGGATACTCTGAGCCAGGCTTGCGCTGCTTATACAAAGCTGGCTGAGGCAAATCTCTGCGTATCCTGCGATTTACCTGCAGAGTATTTGTTTGAGCACACGTATTTTGTGGTTGGCGCCCACCCTTATAGCGCACCCAACTACAAACAAGAGGCTGAACAGCGCCTATTTGAGTTGCTTGAGCATCCTCTTTGCGTTGGCGTGGGAGAGATTGGTCTTGATTTTGGACCGTACTGTGAGGTTCCAGAAGAGGTCCAACGCCAAGCTTTTGAGCGTCAACTCTCTATCGCACACGAGCTCAATCAACGCGTTGAGTTGCACTTGCGTGATGGTGCTGATGATACACATGCTCATGATTTAGCGCTTGAAATACTGAACCGTTTGGGTGTGCCTAAGGCTGGCTGTGACCTTCATTGTTATACTGATGGTCCAGAGGTTATGAAGCCTTTTGCAGACCTTGGATGTTTTGTAGCCTTTGGTGGTGCAGCAACCTTTAAGCGCTCCGATGATATCCGAGCTGCAATGATTTCCTGTCCAGAGGCACAACTGCTCTCAGAGACTGATTTCCCCTACATGGCGCCAGAGCCTTTACGTGGAGGGGAGTGCACGCCAGCGATGGTGGTGCACACGGTTGAGCGCTTGGCGGAGCTTCGTTGGCAGCGACTTGATATCCCCAAAGAGAAGACGTATACCATACTGTGGGAAAACGCCCAGCGCTTTGTAGGACTTGCATAGCACAGCAGGAGGTGAGCACATATGACAAAAATCCTGGTAGTAGAGGATGACCATCAGATTCAGCAAGAGTTGGTGCTCCTGCTACAAAGAAACGGCTTTGAGGCCCAGGCTCTCACGTCTTTTGAGTCTGCACCTCAACAGATTATTGCTGCGCATCCAGACCTGGTTCTGTTGGACCTTAACCTTCCTGGCATTGACGGACAACAGATTTGTCGAGAAGTCCGACAGCTCTCAAACGTTCCCATCATTGT
>CAUORV010000063.1:0-7462 GCA_963507085.1 uncultured Atopobium sp. | reverse complement strand
GCAGGTGTCAGATTGATTGTTACCAGCAATCGAGGAATGGTAAATCCGGCAGCTTTTAGTGAGCATCTCACACGAGAGCGAGATTCCATAATAGAACTGTCAGGCATACCCACGATAGTAATTCCTGGTATGCCACCTGAAATGCCCACTTCAACATCTACAGGAATTGCCTCAATCCCTCTTAGAGTTGCTGTATGAACGCAAATGGTTGCTTGGCTCATTGCTCGTCCCAGCTAAAAGCCCCAATTAAATGTCTCAAGCTTGCTGTACTTGGAGCTACCAAATTGATGGCAACAACATCAAATCTAATTGAGGTGAGCGCCGGATGAAGTGCTGCATACATAAGTGCAAGCGTCCTATATTTTTCCTGCTTTGCCTTATTTACCGCAAGTTCAGGCATGATGCTATCGTCTTTGTTTAGGATGCGTCTTGTCTTTACCTCAACAAGCACAACGTTATCGCCATCTTGAGCAACAATATCAACCTCACCAATCTGACACGTCCAGTTAGTTTGGATAATTTTGTATCCTCTTTTGATGAGGTATTTTGCAGCAATCTCCTCGCCTTTCTCGCCAATTTGACGAGAAGACATCTCTTCTAGCGGAATTCTGCTCTCTTGTTCGTCATCCTCTTGAGGGCTCTTATCCTGAGTCTTTGGATCTTCCTGTGGTACAGGCTTCTCCTCCACCTCGTTAGCTGTTGCGCCTGCATGCTTACTTGCTTCTTTCTTGCTCATAACTCTCCTTTCATTGTGGGAGAGTTCAGTTTGCAGGACCACTTTGACACTAACTTGGCCACTATCTGTCTAAGTTGCGTGGCAACTCTGACGAAAGTAAAAAATTTGATATTATTAACTTGCACCAATAGAAAAAGCCCGTTCAATCCTCTTGGAATGAACGGACTTGGATTTATATCTGCAAGTTAATCTGATTGCGTAAATTGGGTGTATTAAAACAGTCTTTGCGTCTTAACAAAGTTTCCACAAAACGAAGCTCTATGTATAGGAGAAAGTCCCATCTCGCCAATAGCCTCGATATGTTCAGCGGAAGCATATCCTTTGCATTCCGCCAGGTGATAGCCTGGGTACTCCTCATCGTAGGCCACCATAAGAGCATCTCGTGTTACCTTTGCCACAATTGAAGCAGCAGCAATAGATGCAATGCGCGCGTCGCCCTTAACAAGAGTCTTCTCTTTAGGATGGATGTGCATAGGATTTCCATCAATCAAGACACAGTCAGGCTCAATACCTGTGTTTTTAACAGCTTGTAGCATGGCGTCTCTTAGACACTGTGCCATACCAACTTCATCAATCTTTTGAGGCGCAATATGAGCAATGCCAATTGCTGTAGCAATTTCTTGAATTTGTGCCGCTAGAATCTCTCGCTTTGTTGCGGTTAATTTTTTGGAGTCGTTTAGTCCATAGATGATGGGGTCTTCAGGCAAACATACCGCACAAACCGTTAAAGGGCCGGCTACAGAGCCCCTGCCCACCTCATCAACACCAACAACAAGTCCGCCTCCAGAAAGCTCCTTCTGAAAGCGATACATTTCTTCTACACGGGTCTTTTCGGCATGTTCTTTTTCAATGCGCTTTTTAGCTGATTCTAGAGCCTTGATAACCTGTTTACGGGGGTCCTCGCTATAACGAGCTATGAGCTCGTATACCTCTGCCTCTGGGGCGTCGCTCAAACGAGCAATTATGTCTTTAGCAGAATCAGCCATGTTTTCTCCAAACCACATGACTATGGTACTAAAAAAGCCGCCCGGAGGCGGCTTTAAAGAGCATATGAAGTTGATTAGCGCTTCTCGCGAAGACGAGCAGCCTTACCAACACGATCGCGCAGGAAGTAGAGCTTAGCGCGGTGAACAACACCGTGACGAAGAACCTCAAGCTTAGCAATCTTTGGTGAGTGAAGTGGGAAAGTACGCTCAACACCAATGCCGAAGCTGATCTTACGAACGGTAAAAGTCTCACGGGAACCCTCGCCGGAAAGACGAATGATGTCACCCTGGAAGACCTGCTCACGAGTGCGGTCACCCTCGACAATGCGATAGTGAACCTTTACGTTGTCACCAACGCGGACCTCAGGAATGTCCTCGCGGATCTGCTGACGCTCAATAGCGCGAATGTAGTCCATTGTTTCCTCATCTCTAGAGGTGCCGACGCCCCTGCGAACGACACATAGTTAACACACAGACGGAAAGTATACGTGAATACTTTCCACTGTACAAGGGTTAGTTTGGATAAAACTTACTTTACATATCTTCTTTTACCCCAGGAACGAGGCAGACGAAGATCTTCAAACACTCTTGTAGCATATCTGTCGGTCATACCAGAAACATAATCTGCTACTTGAATCTCTGGATGATCAAAGTCATGACACTTGTATTCTGCAGGAACCTCATCTAAATGATTTACAAAATAATCAAACAGCTCAATGATAAGGTCATATGCCTTTGGCTCTTCATATTTAGCGTCACCCGAGGCATACAGATTAGCAAACAGGAATGCCCTCATGGTCATCATGGCGCCCCACATGGAGTCAGTCATTTTAATGTCGCCTACGCGAGAACTCTCGGAGACAATATCGTGAACCATATTTTCAATTCGCTCAGGAGAGCTATTACCCAACACTTCACGGGCTTCAGTTGGAAGATACTCCTCCGAAAGGAGTCCTGCTCGTTTTGCGTCATCAATATCATGTGTTACATAGGCAATACGGTCCGATATGGCAACAATTCTTCCTTCTGCTGTTTCTGCACGTAGATTGCCTGAGTGACATCTAATACCATCGATGACCTCATGAGAAAGATTAAGACCCTGTCCGTCTTTCTCAAGATACTCAACAATACGAGCGCTCTGCTGGTTATGGGCAAAAATACGCTCATTTTCTGGGGCTTCAGGGTCCATTCCCCTATACAGACTAATAGCGTGCGAAAGCGCCTTCTCGCCAATATGACCAAACGGCGTATGACCTAAGTCATGTCCAAGCGCAATTGCCTCAGTGAGGTCCTCGTTTAAGCCCAAAGGCCTCGCGATAGAGCGCGCAATCTGCGAAACCTCAAGCGTATGGATAAGACGGGTTCTATAGTGGTCCCCTTCTGGGGCGAGAAAAACCTGTGTCTTGTGAGCAAGTCTTCTAAAACTCTTGCTATGCAGAATGCGGTCTCTATCACACTGATAACACGTACGGTACTGGTCAGGCTCCTCTGCAATCGCACGACCTTTACTTTGATCAGAAAAAGCCGCCTCAGGAGATAAGATTTGATGCTCACGAGCTTCAAGATCTTCTCGTTGAATGGATAACATAGACCCTCCTTGTACCTGCATCTTTATCACATAATAGCAGGTTATTGCTCTCTAGCAAAAGAGGGCGACCGAAGCCGCCCTCTAGAGTTTGTTGCAGTGTGTCTAGAAGAAAACCTACTTGGTAGCAATCTTCTGTGGACCACCGTTAGCCTGAATCTTAGCCTGTGCTGCAGCAAGACGTGCGATTGGCACGCGATATGGTGAGCAGGAGACATAGTCAAGACCAAGGTTGTAGTACATGTGGATGGACTCTGGATCGCCACCGGTCTCACCGCAGACACCAATGGTGAGGTTAGGATTACCCTTACGGCCACCCTCAACGCCCATGCGGACAAGCTCTGCAACGCCCTTATCAAGGGTTGCAAATGGGTTGGTCTTAACAATCTTGCGCTCAAGGTAGAGTGGCATGAATGCGGACTCAACGTCATCACGAGAGAAGCCGAGGCAGGTCTGGGTGAGGTCGTTAGTACCGAAGGAGAAGAAGTCTGCGTGCTTAGCAATCTCCTCAGACATGATAGCTGCACGTGGGAGCTCGATCATGGTACCAACTGGGATGTTGAGCTCAACACCGTACTCGTCAGCAACCTGCTTGATGGTCTGCTCAACCTCTTCACGGACCTGGATGAGCTCCTCTTCGAAGCCAACCAGAGGAACCATGATCTCTGGGCGAGGGTCAAGACCAACGCGCTTGAGCTCTGCAGCTGCGCTTGCGATAGCGCGAACCTGCATAACGTTGAGCTCTGGGTAGACAATGCCAAGGCGGCAGCCACGGAGGCCGAGCATTGGGTTTGCCTCCTGGAAGGCATCAAACTTAGCGAGAAGAGCACGCTTTGCAGCGGCGTCCTTACCCTGCTCCTCATCATGAGCAATCTCAACGTCAAGCTCACGTGGGGAATCAAGGAACTCATGCAGTGGTGGGTCAAGAAGACGGACAACAACGTCTTTGCCGTCCATTACCTTGAACATACCAAGGAAGTCACCCTTCTGAGCACGGCCAAGCTGCTCGATAGCAAGCTGCTTAACGTCCTCAGAGTCTGCAAGGATGAAGTCCTGAATGAGGTGCTTACGCTCACCAAGGAACATGTGCTCAGTACGGTCAAGACCAATTGCCTCAGCACCGTTATCAACGGAAGTCTGAGCATCTGCTGGGTTATCAGCGTTTGCACGTACGCCAATGACGCGACCACGGGACTCGTCAAGACGGACCTCGTCTGCCCATGCAAGGATGGTCTGAAGATCACCAGAAAGCTCTGGCTGAACAAGCTCAACAGCACCAAGGATGACGTCACCAGTAGTACCGTCGATGGAGATAACATCGCCCTCGTTAACAACAAGGCCGGAATCAGCAACGGTGAAGCGCTTGTTAGCAGCGTCAATGCGAAGTGTATCAACACCGCAGACGCAAGGAGCGCCCATACCACGAGCAATAACAGCTGCGTGGCTGGTCTTGCCGCCGTGGGAAGTTAGGATGCCCTCTGCAGCAACCATGCCGTGGAGGTCATCTGGAGTGGTCTCCCAGCGGACAAGAATACAAGGCTTGCCTGCCTCTGCAAAAGCCTCAGCGTCTGCAGAAGAGAAGACTGCAGCACCAACAGCTGCACCAGGAGAAGCGTTAAGACCCTTAGCAATGGTCTCATACTCAGCGTTAGGATCAAACTGTGGGTGCAGAAGCTGATCGAGCTGCTCAGGAGCAACGCGAGAAACAGCCTGCTCCTTAGTAATACGGCCCTCTTCGTACATCTGAATTGCAACCTTAAGTGCAGAGAGAGCAGTACGCTTACCAACACGAGTCTGAAGCATCCAGAGCTTACCATTCTCAATGGTGAACTCGATGTCCATCATGTCTGCGTAGTGATCCTCAAGAATCTCAAAGACGTGGAAGAGCTCCTCGCCTGCCTCCTTGAGTGCAGGAACCTTAACGAGGTCTGCAATAGGCTCAGTATTACGAATACCAGCAACAACGTCCTCGCCCTGAGCGTTAATCAGGAAGTCACCGTAGCGCTCGTTGGTACCGTCTGCAGGGTTACGAGTAAATGCAACACCAGTTGCAGAAGTCTCACCCTTGTTACCAAAGACCATGACCTGAACGTTAACTGCAGTACCAAGCTCATCAGGAATCTTGTTCTGCTTGCGGTAAAGGATTGCGCGGTCATTCATCCAAGAACCAAAGACTGCCTGCTCAGCAAGGCGGAGCTGAAGGTAAGGATCAGATGGGAAGACAGCGTAGCCGTTCTTGGAGACCTCTGGGTGCTCCTTAACGTCAACGTTTGCAGCAAAGATGCCCTTGAACCAAGTTACAAGGTCACGAAGGTCATTTGCGTCCAGCTCTGTATCAAGCTTAACGCCCTTCTCGGCCTTCTTAGCAGCAATTGCATCCTCAAAGAGCTGTCCAGAGACGCCCATAACAACGCCAGAGAACATCTGAACAAAACGACGGTAAGAGTCCCAAGCAAAGCGCTCGTTACCAGTCTGCTTAATGAGGCCCTGAACAGACTCATCGTTAAGACCAAGGTTAAGAACAGTGTCCATCATGCCAGGCATGGAGAATGGAGCACCGGAACGGACGGAGACAAGCAGTGGATCTTCTGCATCGCCGAGCTTCTTGCCCATGCGCTCCTCAAGAGTAGCCATTGCAGCGTCAATCTCATCAGTGACGCCCTCAGGCCAGACGTTGCCGTTGTTGGAATAAGCAACGCAAGTTTGGCAAGTAATTGAGAATCCTGGAGGTACAGGCAGGCCAATCTTAGACATCTCTGCAAGGTTTGCACCCTTGCCACCAACAATCCACTTTGCCTCTTCTACGGATGCGCCAGCGACCTCAGTAACATCGTTACCGGCGTGGTCCTTTCCGAAGCTGTAAACGTGCTTCTCGGACATAACACTCCAAACTCTCAAACTGTCACACGCAAAGCGTGCACCAACACAATTGAACGCAAAGACATCAAACCAAACAAAGTAGGTTCTGTCCTCACATTCATAGTATGTTACCAACCTACGCGATTCATCTGAACAAAATAACGGTGAGCGGTCAATATCGACCGTTCACAGAATGATTTACAAACTTATGGTTGCAAATTGTGAAATTCTCCATAAAGAAAATGAGCACCCAAAGTGGATGCTCATTTAACTTTTTGATATTTTGAGGCGTCAGCACTCTCTTAGCGTGTAACTCCCTCAAAGAAAGCGCCAATTGCGTGGCTTGGCTCTTCACCCGTAAGCGTAGAAATAACGTTTACTGCTGGTCCCAGAAGATCAATAGATGGGATGAGGCGCTGATCAAGCTCACGACGAATCTCTCTTCTGAGAGAGCCATCTGCAAAGGTGTGGAAGACTGCACGAGGGCGATTCTCATCTTCATGCTCGTTGAAGTATGCACGAACATCATCAACGCTATGAATGTTTGGAACCCTTACAATCTCTACGGATTCATCACCAAACTGAGCAGCAGCAGCCTTAACTACTGCGGCACCGGTCTCTCCACGAGA
Source organism: uncultured Atopobium sp. (assembly GCA_963507085.1). Classification (GTDB taxonomy): domain Bacteria; phylum Actinomycetota; class Coriobacteriia; order Coriobacteriales; family Atopobiaceae; genus Lancefieldella. Next base: position 667 of record CAUORV010000063.1, on the reverse strand, counting down.
GTCTGACAAAACGTAGACGATAGGCAGACCATCACCAAGAGAGTTGTTGTCGATATCAAGTGTGCTCATGCTGTAACCCTTTCAGTCAAGTATTCAGAAAGATACAAACATTTATCAATCTAAGCGTACCCTACTTTTTGCGAGAAAGCACACTAATATCGGCGACATTACTAAATACCTGGGCAAACTTGTTCAAAAGACGCAAACGATTTCGGCGAACGGTATCATTTTCATCCATGACAAGTACTTTATCGAAGAAAGTATCAATTGGCTCACGCAGCTGAGACAGTGCAGAAACAGCAGCAGCATAGTCTGCACCAGCAAGAGCAGCAGCCACTTGCTTCTGGCCCTCTTCGCAAGCAGCAAGCAATGACATCTCTGGCTCAGTGAGAAGCTCTGTATCAACTTCTACGCCAAGAGAAACATCACTGAGGTGAGCTGCACGTGCATAAGCAGTAGCAAGATCCTCAAAGAGCTCAGGCTCGTTCTGACGCGCCTCATCAAGTGCGCGAGCACGCTGAAGGAACTCATCAGGATTGATAACGCCAATTGCACTGACAGCCTCAATAGCATCTGCAGAGATCTTCTCGTCCTTAGCAATAGATGCAAGGCGGCCAATAAAGTACTGCTCAACCTGAGACTGAACAGACTCGTCAACAACAAGACC
>CAUORV010000062.1:0-7487 GCA_963507085.1 uncultured Atopobium sp. | reverse complement strand
TTAAAAATCTCATTGCCCGCAGCGGTAGACAGATAGAAGTTTACAAAGCCAGGACCGGCAACCTCAACGCGCTCAATCTGGGCATCTTTGGCAATATGTGCCACAAGAGCTGCTGCAATATCGCGCGGTGCTTTGTGTGCCAGCTTTGCAGAACGCATTGCAACCGTAGAAGACCAGTCACCATTTGATGAGTCCTGTGGGCGCTCAAGTCCCACATCATCAATCTGGAATTCAGGCAACTCACCCGCAGCCTGGGCATCTGCCAAGGCTTGACGTACAAGTTCCTCGATCTTCTCGCGCATGGTTCTCCTTTAAATTCAGTGCACGTGTGCAGCGTAATTACGTAGTTGGTTGTGTAGCTTCTAGAGAGCTACTCAGTTTCCTCGGAAGATTTTACCTGATGTTGAGCAGCAAGTTCGTGACGCAAATTGGCTAGACCGCGCTCAAGACCCACAGGATAAATCTGAGGGTTCAAGAAACGTGTATACGCTGCATCCAGGCGCATGAGTGCCGCGTGACAACGGTCGCGAGCAACCTCAATAGACTCGCTCTCCCCTACGCGCTTACCTCCTTCTACCAGCCTTACCATCAGTTCGCGAGAAGTTCCTTCAAGCTTGTGAGTGGAGTATGGATCAATGATGTCTACCACGGTTGCCTTAGACTCTGGATTCTTGGTAACCAGGTAATCTGGGTCAAAAATCATGTCGCCAGCAGGGCAGCCGTTTGCATCGTAGAAGCGGCGAATGTGCTGAATACCTGGAACGGTACGCTTGTAAGCCATCTCGGACAGCTTAATAACAGGAGTCCAAGGCTCATCCGCAGACTGACGGCGAGCAGTTAACTTGTAGACGCCACCAAGAGAAGGCTGAGGATCGCAGGTAGCAAGTTTAGTACCAACACCAAAGGCGTCAATAGGTGCACCCTGAGCAAAAAGCGACTGGATGGTGTACTCGTCAAGATCATTTGAAACAGAAATCTTGATGTAAGGAAGGCCTGCCTCGTCAAAAGCCTTGCGAGCTTCCTTAGAAAGGCGTGCAAGGTCTCCGGAGTCAATACGAACAGCGCTTAAGCGCTCGCCACGCTCTTCCATCTCCTTTGCCACAATGATGGCGTTCTTGATGCCTTCGTGAACATCATAGGTATCAAGCAGAAGTGAGCAGTTAGTTGGGCTAGATTTTGCAAACGCCCTAAAGGCATCAAGCTCAGTATCAAACGACATTACCCAAGAGTGTGCGTGGGTACCAAAAACAGGAATACCGTAAATTTTGCCAGCAAGAACATTTGAAGTGCTCGAAGCACCAGCAATATAGGAGGCACGAGCAACTGCCAGACCGCCGTCTGGGCCCTGTGCACGACGCAGGCCAAAGTCAGAAACGGGATTGCCCTGAGCTGCCTTGATAACACGCGCGCACTTAGTTGCTGCCAAAGTCTGGAAGTTAACCAGGTTGAGCAGGGCGGTCTCAATGAGCTGACAATCAACAATGGAGCCCTCAACGCGAACCATAGGCTCACGTGGGAAAACAAGCTCTCCCTCTGGAATCGCGTCAATGGTTACATTGAGCTTGTGGTTGCGCAAAAACTCGAGAAACGCTGGCTTAAAGAGACGACCACCACCAGGAGAGTTAATGCTTGCCAGGTAGTCGATATCGTCATCTTCAAAGATAAAGTTCTCAATTAAGTCAGCAATTTGACCAGTACCACAAGAAATTGCAAATCCACCATTAAAGGGGTTCTCGCGGAAGAATGCGGTAAAGCATGCCTCTGCATCAACAAGACCGGCTTCCCAATAACCTTGAGCCATCGTGAGCTCATACAAGTCTGTATTAAGGCTAACGTCTGAGGGTTTGGTACGATCAGTGAGTGACATAGTTGCTCTTTTCGATTGGTCAAAAACTGACGGTGAGACGATATATCTAGAGTAGCAGTCCTACAAAATAAATTGGCTTACAACAAAGATAACTGCGAGAATTACCACAGTTCCAATAACAATTTTTTGCCCCAGAGGCATTTTGATGTCTTCGTCGTCCTCATCGGGCTCCATAAGGGCACGGCCTTTGGCACGCTGCTCCTGGATGCGACGGATCTGCTCGGCCTCCTGCTGAGCTGCCTGACGTGCGGCATGCTGCTGAGCTGCAACAAACTGGGCGTCTTCAGCGGCAGCTGCCTCTGCCTGCGCTTGCGCTTCTGCTTGGGCTGCACGGATCTTCTCGGCACGAAGCGCCTCGAGCTCCCTGCGCTCTTTCTCCGCACGAAGGGCCTCGAGCTCAGCGCGCTCTTTCTCTGCGCGAAGCGCTTCCAGCTCGGCGCGCTCCGCGTCCGTGAGCGCAGCCGCCTGTGGCGCTGGGGTGGTTTGGAGCTCTTCGGGTTTCTCGACAGACATGGTTACTCCTCGGTTTGCGTATCGGGGATGCTGTTGATGGCATCGTTGGCGGCGTCTCCGTGTTCCGAGCGGAGCTTGAGTGCAGGGCCCTCAACGCCTGTTGCGTCAAAGGCTGGCACAAAACTCTCGGAGACGGTTCCACCCTCCTGCCACCACAGGTTCTCAAAGCCCAGGTCATCCGCATGACAGAGCACCAACTCGTACTCCTCGTCAGAAAGCGTTCCAGAAAGCGGACCGCCAGCTGCACGCATGCGCTCATTAGGCGTGTACTGATTCATGATTGATACGTCTACATCATTATGACAAAGATTCCAGACGCGGTTGAGCACCTCGCAGGAATCGTCCGCGTGCGTGGGCATGACCAGGTGGCGCACAATGATGCCCTGCAACATGCGACCGTCATCATCCAGCTTACGCCCGCCACGACTCATCACCGAGTTATGCATAACCTCAAGTGCCGCCATAGACATCTCTGGATAATCTGCTGCGTACGAGAGCTCTTTTGCCAGCGTGGGGTTTGCGTACTTGACGTCTGTCAGCCAGATATCAATGACGCTCGAAACTTTCTGTACGACCTCTGGCAGCTCATATCCCGAGGTATTGCACACTATTGGGAGCGTCAATCCCGCCTCTTTTGCCAGCGTAACTGCTTCAATTATGTGTGGCGAGAAGTGCAATGGAGTTACAAGGTTGATATTAAGCGCACCTTGAGCTTCAAGCTCAAGCATCATCTGGGCAAGGCGCTCGGTTGTGACTGGCTTACCAAAACCCTCTTGCGAGATTTGATGGTTCTGACAGAACACGCATCTAAGCGGGCAACCTGTGAAGAAAATTGCGCCTGATCCGGCCTCGCCCGAGATGGGAGGCTCCTCCCAGAAGTGCAGCGCTGAACGAGCCACACGAATGGTACTTGAAGCTCCACAAAGACCTGCTTTACCAGCGTTTCTTTGAGCATGGCAACGCCTTGGGCAGAGTTCACAGACGTCGTAGGCAGAAAACGTAAGGGTATTAGGTGATGGTGCACTACCCAAGGGTTTCTCGCCTCCCGTCGTATCTGCCCAGGCAGATGGTGGTATAAAAAACGCGCAGGGTCTCTGCGCGCGTCAAAGTCATGGTGGAGATAAAGGGATTCGAACCCTCGGCCTCTGCCTTGCGAAGGCAGCGCTCTCCCAACTGAGCTATATCCCCGTTGCGGTACTTATTGTGGCAATCAGGGGCAGGTATGTCAATGATTATGCGGGCAGAATGAAGTAGCTCGCGGACCGTCGAAGCAGAAAAATATCCTTCCCCGCAGTCATCTATGAACCCACCTTCATAAGGTGGGCGCCGCGCTCGAGCGTTCCAGCTTCCTTAACAACGAAGGATGCCTGTACTGAACACGAGATTAGGCTCCCTGAAAAAACTTGTCGGTTCACCCAGTTTAGACCGCGGGAGAAGGACAATTCTTACTATAAAGAGATTATAAAAAGATTAAAGTCTTGACTTGTTTTTTAATGAGCAGCACAATTAAATGGTATGGATTTTAGCAGTTAAATACTGTTTTTTATTGGAGGGTATACGGCTTGAACCTCTGGGTAACCATGTTTTGTGTTTTCCTCTCGGCTGGTCTTGGTTCAGCTCTGATTACCCCTGCCGTTCGTCAACTGGCTTGGAAGCTTGGAGTTGTCGATAAACCCTCTGCACGTCGAGTCAATAAAAAACCTATTCCTCGCATGGGCGGCGTTGCAATTTTCTTTGGGTTAGCCGTTGCTATGCTGGTGCGTTATGGCGTTGAAGCAATTATTGGACATGCAGAAATCACCCTTTCTTCTCGCTATTATCTCAACGTCAACTTCTGGATTGTTGGCGCTGCATTTGCGGTAATTTTCTTGACCGGCTTGCTCGACGACATTTTTTCTCTCAAGCCTATTCAGAAACTCGCTGGTCAGATAATTGCAGCAAGCATCGCGGCTGCGGCCGGCCTGATTATCGGTAACGTTGTTGATCCGTTTTCCGCGTACGGCTTTGTGGATCTTGGATGGCTCGCCTACCCAGCAACCGTCATTTACCTGGTTGCTTACGCCAACATCATCAACCTTATCGACGGCCTTGACGGACTTTCTTCAGGTATTACGTGCATTGCCTCTACCACTATGTTTGTGCTTTCCATTTGGGCGGGTCGCTTCGATGCAGCGCTTTTAAGTGCAGCAATCGCAGGCACCACACTTGGATTTTTAGTTCACAACTCGTATCCCGCAACTATTTTCATGGGCGATTCTGGTTCGCTAACCTTGGGATTTGCTCTGGGAACAATTTCGCTTTTGTCTGTCACTCGTTGGGCAGGACTCACAACCATCATTGTTCCTCTCGTCGTTGCAGGTATTCCGATCATCGATACCTTCTCCGCGATTGTTCGCCGTACCCGCGCGCACGTCAGTTTTGCCACAGCTGATCGTGGACACATCCATCACCGCTTAATGGCTCACGGTTATAACCAGCGCCAAGCAGTTCTTTTGATGTACGGTTGGACTGCCCTTCTGTGCGTTGGTTCGCTCATTATGACGCAGGTCAATACGCTGCCTCGTATTGCAATTTTTGTCATGCTACTTACTATGTCTGCTTTCTTTGCAAAGTACCTGCATCTTTTTGAGCCTGTTCTGCTTCACCATACTGATCCAAAGACTGGTGAAGACGAACTCATTACCCCTAAAGATCCAGGCTTCGATGAAGAGATTAAGCAACTCCATGAAGAAGAGCATGAACACATCGAAGAGCTCATTCACAGAGACCATAAGAGCGAATAAGCTAGGGAAACGACTGCTCACAAATTGGCTTTCCGTGAGCTCGCGGTTTCGTTTACGTGAGCTGTGGCTGCGGCTACACGGGTTTCTCGCCGTTCGCCAACAACTAGCTCACGCGCCTAAAAAGTGCAAAGAATCTGTATTTTAGATACAGATTCTTTGACAAAATCAGGCAAATCCACAGTTTCTTTTGCATTTTTAGGCAAAATTTACAGATTCTTTGACGAAATCAGGCACGTGAAAGATAGGAGCTTCGGCCCTGAATTTTTGAACCTGAAAGCTGCATCATGTCTGAGTGAATTTACTCAGACATGGCGAGAAAAACCGGCAAAACTACTCAGACTTCGTGTACTTTTCCGGCAAATTGCTCAGACATGGCGAGAAAATCAGGCACGTCGTGGCTTAACCGGACATTGGAACCCGTCTGCATGCCGACAATCCCACCGTACACAAAGACCCCACCGGGTTTCTCGCCAAAAGAAAACCCCGCACATCCGGGATGTACGGGGTGTAGCTATCTAGCTGCGAAGAAATCGCTTGGGCGTGCGAGGTCACTTAGCCGAAGCTAATCAGCGTGTACCGAACCCGCTTAACTGAGGTTACTCAGCAAGTGCCTTCTTAGCGATCTCTGCAAGATCTGCGAAGCCCTGCTCGTCAGAGTAAGCAATCTCTGCGAGAACCTTGCGGTCAAGCTCAACACCAGCGAGCTTGAGGCCGTGCATGAACTTGCTGTAAGAAAGGTCGTTGATGCGTGCTGCAGCGTTGATACGCTGAATCCACAGTGCGCGGAAATCACGCTTCTTGTTACGACGGTCACGGTAAGCATACTGACCAGAATGCTGTGCCTGCTCCTTCATACCACGGAAGGTACGAGAGGAAGTTCCGTAATAACCCTTTGTGCGCTCGACGAGCGTCTGACGCTTCTTGCGGCCAGCAACTGCGCGCTTAACTCTTGCCATATCTAATCACTCCTTGTTATTTGATCTGGTGGGTGGCGCGCTTAGTTCTTAGCGCCCATACGCTGAGAAACTACTGCTGCATCGCCAGCGGAAAGAACAGCTTCTTTACGGAAGCCACGGATACGCTTCTGGGACTTCTTGGTAAGAATGTGGCTCTTAAAAGCCTTAGCACGCATAATCTTGCCAGTGCCGGTGCGGCGGAAACGCTTAGCCGAACCCTTGTGCGTCTTCATCTTAGGCATACTACTTCTCCTCCTGTGTGGTGCCATCCTCAGCACCCTCGGGCTTCTCGTCAAACGCTCCCTTGATTGGAGCAACGAGCATGTGCATGTTACGGCCTTCAATGAGCGGTTTCTGCTCAATTGTGGCAAAAGGCTTCAAATCTTCAGCAAGGCGATCAAGTACAATACGGCCCTGCTCTGGGTGAGCCATCTCGCGTCCACGGAACATGATGGTGATCTTGACGCGTGCTCCCTTCTTGAGGAAGCGCAGTACGTGACCCTTCTTGGTCTCGTAATCGCCCACATCAATCTTTGGGCGGAACTTCATCTCTTTGACTTCGATCTTGACCTGGTTCTTGCGAGCTGCCTTGGCCTTGCGAGCCTGCTCATACTTGAACTTACTGTAATCAAGAATCTTGCATACAGGAGGCTCGGCATTTGGAGCAATCTCTACGAGATCAAGACCGTGCTCACGAGCTCTCTTCATTGCATCATTGACGCCAAAAAGACCAAGCTGACTACCATCAGCGTCAATCAGACGGCACGTGCGAGCAGTGATTTCCTCATTGATGCGAGGACCATCGTTCTTGGCTATCTTGTACACCTTCCCTCTTGGACAATTGCTTGTCCGCCAATAAAAAACCCAGTGCACAAGCAACTGGGAGACAATACGCACAGGTAGCGTGCGAAGGTTAAATTGTCTGACCAGACAGCTGCTTTTGCGCTGTGTAGGTGGGGACTCACGTTCAATCCCGCTTCAAAAGTACCTTGTAAGGTTACCTCTAACAAGAAGACATTACAAGTACCAAGTTAGATATGACGAGAAATTCACATCTAGCTTAAACTTTTAGCTGGTGCCCGAGGTGGGACTTGAACCCACACGAGTTTCCTCAAAGGTTTTTGAGACCTCCGCGTCTGCCATTCCGCCACTCGGGCTAAAAAGTTTGCATAGGTACTATACCGCACCTATGCAAATCTGTCTTGCTAAATCATCAAAGTTATAGCTGATTTAATCCTGCAAGAATGGATTAGTTGCTATCTCTGCCTCAAGAGACGTTTGATTTCCATGTCCTGACAAAATAATGGAGGTTGGATCAAGCTCTGTCTTGATGCGGTTCAAAGAAGCCTTAAGCGTTTCAAAGTTGCC
>CAUORV010000061.1:0-7496 GCA_963507085.1 uncultured Atopobium sp. | reverse complement strand
GGTCGCTCTATGATTACCAACACCAAGGTTGCGCGTGAGCTTGGTTACCTCAACATTGCCGATAAAGACATCATTGATGCGTATGATGTTGATAAACTCGCAGATGATCGCATTGTTGTTCTGTGCACCGGTTCCCAGGGAGAGCCTCTGAGTGCTTTGGCACGCATGGCAAACGGAGAGCACAAGTCGCTTTCCATTCGTCCTCAGGACACCGTAATCATCTCTGCAACTCCTGTTCCAGGTAACGAGAAGAGCGTTCAGTCCATCATCAACGCGCTCTCTAAGATTGGTTGCGAGATTTACGACAAGTCAAAGGCACTTGTCCACGTTTCTGGCCATGGTAGCCAGGAAGAGCTCAAGCTTATGCTTGGTATGGCTCGTCCAAAGAACTTCATGCCTGTTCATGGTGAGGCTGTTCACCTTCGTGCTCACGCAGAACTTGCTCAGCAGATGGGCGTTCCTGCTAACCGTATCTTCATTCTTGATAACGGCGACACGCTTGAGATGAGAAACGGCAAGGTTACTCGTGGTAAGACGGTTGAGTCTGGCGTAGTGTACGTTGACGGCCTCTCTGTCACCGACGCTAACCCTGTTGTTCTTCGTGACCGTCAACGCCTTTCTCAGGACGGCATTGTTACCGCTGTGGTAACCCTTGTTGGTCGCAACCTTAAGCCAGGTGTTGTTGAGATTTCTGGCCGCGGTGTTTCATTTGCCGATGATGACGAGCTTATGAATGACGCGCAGAATCTTGTGAGAAATTCAATCGAGAAGGCCTCTAAGTCCGAAGGCGCAAACATTGAAGCAATGAGAAAGAGCGTTCGTAACGCCCTTTCTAACTTCCTTTGGAGCAAAACTCGTACTCGACCAATGGTTATTCCGGTCATTATGGAGGTATAAGCCCAATGCCCTCTAAACGCACCTCAAACGCAGCAAAAAGAAATTCTAGAAACGCCGCTTCCGCCCAGGCAGTAGGCTTGAGTCCACTGCAGAACGATATCATTGGTGTTGTTCTTGCAGTGGTTGCAATTGCTATGCTCTTGTCCATTATTGTCCCTTCTAACGCTGTTATTACCAGCGCAATGGGTCATGGACTCAAGCTCTGTTTTGGTACGGGAGCGCTACTTTTTCCCATTGCAGTATTTGTCTTTGCTATGACCTTCTTTATGCGTGATGATCAGGGAATCTCTACGCGTATTGCTATTGGTCTAACGCTGGACGTTCTTGCTGCCCTTGCTCTTATTTCACTTAACTTCCCAGGCGCCGAAGCTGCTCCAGATATGATTTTGGGCACAAAAGTCCTAGAGGCTGCTGGTGGTTATGTGGGCGGAGGTATTGCTTGGGTTTTGCTGCGCTTTGTTGGCCGCGTGGTGGGCAATGTCCTTTTGGTTGGCTTTATTATTGCAGGTGTTGTTATCTGCGGCTTCTCCATTTCTGACATGGTTGAGCGCGTAAGCTTCCGCCTGGATGAAGCGCGCGAGAATCATCGCTACCGTAAAGAAGAGCGTGCTCTTGCAAAAGAAGAGGAGCTCTACGCTGCAAATGCTCCACAGCCTGCAAAGAAGCAGGGTAGACGTGGCGTAAACAACCAGTCTTCTCTCTTTGACGAGACCGGTGAAGGGGAGACAACTTATCTGGGCAATCGCAAGACTTCTGTCATTAAGCGTGATGCCCATCTTTACGAGGAAGAAGAGGCGCAAGAGGATGCAGGAGATGCTCCTACTACGCTCATTGATAAGGCTAAGAATAAGCTGCGCTCTAAGAAGAAGGACCAGCCAGATGATGCAGTTGTCGAGAAAAACGATGTCGCTGTAGCCGAGGTTGCTCCTACCACAAAACAGGCCAAACCTAAGAGCAAGGCTAAAACGACGCCTGATTTTCTCGCCACACCGGACCAGCTCAAAAGGCCTGGCGATGACGATGAGTCGTATGAGTTGCCACCATTTAGCATCCTGAAGTCAAACAAGAACTCGGCCACTTCTGCCGTAAGCGATGATGAGCTTGAAGCTACTGCACAGAGACTCCAGGCCACGCTTGAGGAGTTTGGCCTCTCTAGCCAGGTAGTAGGCTGGACCGCCGGACCTTCTGTTACTACGTTTAAGATTTCGATGGGCGAGGGCGAGCGCGTCAACAAGATTACCAATCTTGAGGACGATATTGCACTTTCTCTTGCTGCAAAGTCTGTTCGTATTTTTGCGCCAATTCCTGGTACTTCTTTGGTTGGTATTGAGATTCCTAACGAGAAAGCCCAGGCAGTCAATTTGGCTGACGTTCTGCCCTTTGCAAAGGGTGGCCCTCTTGAGTGTGCCTTTGGTCGCGATTCTGAGGGCAAGCCAATTGTTGTTGACCTTGCCAGCCTTCCTCACTTGCTGGTAGCAGGTACTACCGGTTCTGGTAAGTCTGTCCTGCTCAACGCCATTGTCATGTCTATGCTCATGCGCGCAACTCCTGAGCAGGTCCGCCTTATTATGGTTGACCCAAAGCGCGTTGAGTTTACGGGTTACGCTGGCCTTCCTCACCTGTATGTTCCAGTTGTAACCGAGCCAAGGCAGGCAGCAAGTGCGCTTCAGTGGGGCGTCACCGAGATGGAGCGTCGCCTTAAAGTATTTGAGCACTATAAAGTGCGTGACATTAAGACGTACAACAGAAATGTCGATGGCGATAAGTACGCTGATATGGAGAATCCTCCAAAGCACATGCCGTACTTTGTTATTGTCATCGACGAGCTTGCTGACCTTATGATGGTTGCGGGTAAAGACGTTGAGTCTTCCATTGTCCGTATTGCTCAGCTTGGTCGTGCCGCAGGTATTCACCTTATTGTTGCAACACAGCGTCCTTCAGCTGACGTTGTAACTGGTCTGATTCGCGCAAACATCGATAACCGCGTTGCACTCTCTGTTGATAACTCTTTGAACTCCCGCATTATTCTGGACCAAAAGGGCGCAGAGCAGCTGCTAGGTAAAGGCGATATGCTGGTTAAGCTTCGTGGTAAGAAGCCTAATCGCGCTCAGGGTTGCTGGGTCTCTGACGAGGAAATCGAGGAGACCGTTAAGTACATTCGTACTCAGCGTACCGCAGAATATCACGACAACATTTTGACTGTTGCAACTCCAACACAGGCCGATGGCGTTGGGGGAGTTGGTGGTATGGCGCAGGCAGACGATCCGCTTATTTGGGAAGCTGCACGCATAATTGTGGATTCTCAGCTAGGTTCTACATCTAGTTTGCAAAGAGCGCTCTCTGTTGGGTATGCTCGTGCTGGTAGAATTATGGATATGCTTGAGGCAAAGGGTGTTGTTGGCCCTGCTAACGGATCAAAGCCTCGAGAAGTTCTTATTGATAAAGAAGCTCTTGAAGAGCTCAAAGTTCAAGACGCTGCCTATAGGGAGGTAGAGTAAGCATGCCACGCCCTCGTTTTAGTGAGATGCTCGTAGAACGTAGACGTCAACTCGGACTTTCTATCACGCAAGCATCAAAGATTCTTCGCCTCAAAGAGCAGGCACTTATTGCTTTTGAGGAAGGCGATTTTAAGAACATGCCGCAGAGTGGTTATGCTCAGGGCATGCTTTCTTCGTATGCTCGCTATCTAGGACTTAATCCGCGCGAGATCGTAGACCTCTTCCAGGAAGAGAGCTACGAGTTTGAAAACGGCACCTATTCTCATGAGCTGCGCCGTCGTACGCGCGATACCCAGTCTGGCCGTGGCATTGCTGGCTATGACGTTGTAAACGAGTCCGGTAGCAGACCAAAGGCATACGTGCAGTACCACGGTCTTCTCCCCACATCGGGAGGACCAGCTGGCGATATGGGCGCATTTGCAACTACCTCTGGTGTACGCTCTAGACAAACCGGTGTACCTCTGGGTGCTCAGGCATCTGAAGAGGACGCTGGCGGTTACTCATATTCTCGCTACGCCACAGGTCATGCGTATAATGCCGGTATTGAAGAGGCTTCTCGCCAGAAGACCATGGCAAGTCGTACACGTGGTGGCGTTCAGCGCAGACGTGTAGGTATTGCGGGCGTTAGCATGCCAGCTTATAAAGACGATGTAACCAGAAGAACTGTTGCTCCAAGCGATTACACCGATGACCTTCGCTATGACAATGTAACTGATCCTTATGAGCGAGCATCTACTATTTCCGGTCGCCGTGGCTCTAGAAATATTGCGCAGGTAGATAGGCCTAATGTTCGTCGTCGCCAGCCATCTAGCGCCGCCGCTCAACAGCGCCGTGCTCCTCAAAGACCAGGCGTTATGGGAGCGCTTCAGAATTATTTCTCTGATACGGGCCGCACCATTGCCACCGTATTTGCTCTTGTTGTTGTGATCATTACTGCCGTTTTGCTGTTTAGCGTTCGTTCCTGCATGACAGCTCGCACTACGCCTACTACAACTAAAACGGTAAGCGTTAACAACTCAACATCCGATTCTTCTAAGAATTCCACTACTACAAATAGCAACACGGACACCTCTAAGAAGGATTCTACTGATACTTCTAAGAGCACCACTACAACTGAGCCAAAGAAGGAAGAGACTCCTAAGCAGACTACCGTAGTGGTTACTGTTGCAGATGGTCAGACCAGCTGGGTTGAGATTACCGTTGACGGCAAGAGTGTTGAGGCTGATGCTATTACCGGCCCATGGTCTCAGACATACACCGTCACTGACTCCATGACCGTTCTTGCAGGTACTCCTGGTGCTGTTGCGGTAACCGTTAATGGTACTGCTAAGCCATTTGACGCAAATGCTTCTGGTATTGGCACCTTGACCATTCAGGGTACTAAGCCTGCAGACGCTAACGGTACAAACGCTTCAGGAACTCAAACAAATAGCACGTCAACAAGTACAACTAGCGGAACTACTGGTACAACTAACAACCAGAATTCCAACAGCAATTCAAATAACTAAATGCCATAGGGCGAGAAGTTCTTCTCGCCCAGGTAATACGGAGGGGAAATGGCTAAAGAATCAAGCTTTGACGTTGTGTCTGAAGTAGACATGATGGAAGTTGATAATGCATTTCAGCAGGCAGCTCGTGAGCTAACTCAGCGCTACGATCTTAAGGATTCTGGTGCAACACTTGAGCTCTCAAAGAAAGAGGGTAAGTTCACTATTGAGGCTCCTGCAGACTTTGTAGCATCTCAGGTGAGGGATGTTCTTGGCTCCAAGCTGGTAAAGCGCGGAATTGATCTTACCGCTATTCGTTGGGGAGACCCCATTCCTGCGGCAGGCTCTACCGTGCGTCAGATTGGCTCAATTGTTTCTGGTATTGACCAGGAAACCGCCAAGAAGATTGCTAAAGATATTCGTGATATGAAAGTTAAGGCTAAGGCAACCGTTGAGGGCGATAAGCTGCGTGTTTCTAGCGCTTCTCGCGATGTTCTTCAGTCTGTGATTGCAAGCCTTAAGGAGAAAGACTATGGCCAGCCCCTCCAGTTCAACAACTATCGATAGGGGCTATAACGTCCTATACATCACGTTAGGATGCGCTAAAAACGAGGTTGATACAGATCGCATGCGTGCGCGTCTTCTGGCCTCTGGTTTTGGTGAAGTTGCAGATCCAGAGTCAGCAGACGTTGCAATTATCAACACCTGTTCGTTCTTGGCTTCTGCAACAGAGGAGTCCATTGAGGCTACCCTTGAGATTGCCGAAGGCGCTTCTGAGGGAGTGCGTAAGCTGCCCATTATTATGTGTGGCTGTGTTCCTTCTCGATACGGCGCAGAGCTTAACGAGCAGCTTCCTGAGGTTGCTGCTTTTGTTCCCGCAGATCAAGAAGATGGCATTGTGAGCGTTGTCGCAGACGTTCTGAATATCCCTGAGCCAACGCAGTCTATTGTTGCCGCTCACGGCATGTTGCGCACCATTGATGGCGCTAGTGCGTTTGTAAAGATTTCTGAGGGCTGTGACAGATTCTGCGCTTTCTGCGCTATTCCGTATATTCGTGGTCACTATCACTCAAGACCTGCTGAAGAGATTCTTCAAGAGGTTCATGAGCTGATGGAGGGCGGTGTTCGTGAGGTCATTTTGATTGGCCAGGACACCGGCATTTGGGGCTCTGATATGCCTGACACAGAGGATGGCCAGACGCCAACGCTTGCTAAGCTTATGCAGCAGGTTGCTGAGGTAGTCCGTCCCTATAAGGGCTGGATTCGCGTTTTGTATCTGCAGCCAGAAGGTATGACCGATGAGCTTATCAGCACCATTCGTGATACGCCTGAGGTTCTACCTTACATTGATATTCCAATTCAGCACTGCAATGAGCGTATTCTTAAGCGCATGGGTCGCTCTGGCTCTACGCAGGAGCTTCGTGAGCTTTTTGATCGCCTCAGAACAGAGATTCCTGGCATGGTTCTTCGTACCACCGGAATGTGCGGCTTCCCAGGCGAGACCGATGAAGAATCAGACGAGCTCTATGACTTTATTCAGGAGCAGGAGTTTGACTACACGTCTGTCTTTACCTATTCGCCAGAAGAGGGAACTCTAGGCGCAAAGATGTCTGATCAGGTTCCTGACGAGGTAAAGATTGAGCGCACGCAGCGTCTGCTTGACCTTGTAGAGCAACTTGGCTTTGCCGCAACTGCCCGTCACGTTGGTGAGCGCTGTGAGGTCATTATTGACGGAATCGAAGAATCCGACGAGGGCACTGAGCTTATCGGCCATACGTGGTTCCAGGCTCCTGACTGCGATGGCGCTGTTCACATTGCAGAGGGAGAGGCCGCGGTTGGAGATATTGTCCTTTGTGACTTGGTAGATTCTTTCTGCTATGAAATGATTGGCGAGATTGTAGACACTACAGACACGCAGTCTGGCGAGAAAACCGTTTAGTTGGGGATAGGTCATGTCATCAAAGACAATTTGGACACCTGCAAATATTGTTACCTGCGCTCGAGTGGTGCTGGTACCCTTTTGGCTTCTCCTTGCACAACTTTTAGGCGTATCTCTGGCCGATTCTCTAGCAACATCTGGCTTTAACCTCGGAGCTTTTCTTGTCTTTATTGGCTATGTTGTCATTTCATTGACCGATAAGCTTGATGGTTATCTTGCGCGCAGCAGAAATGAAGTTACTACCTTTGGAAAGTTCTTAGATCCAATTGCCGATAAACTCGCTGTTGTTGTGGCTCTTTTTGTACTTCTTGAGTGGCACATGGTTTCTCCTTGGGTGCTCTTAGTGATTGTTGCACGAGAGTTTTTGGTGTCGGGTCTTAGAATGGTTGTCGCATCAAAGGGTGTTGTTATCGCTGCATCTGACTTGGGCAAATGGAAGACTGCAACAACTATGGTCGCTATCTGTGGCTTGCTTTTCTTACCGAGCATTCCCGGTGGAATGATTCAGGACGTTTTGCTCTTTATCTTTAACGTATCTATGTGGGTTGCAGTTGTTCTTACGGCCTGGTCAGGAATTGACTACTTTGTAAAGTCTTGGCAATACATTGCTGAAGTTTAACAAGATGGCGTCTCTCTGAGGCGCCATACGTATATACGATAGGTATGTTTTCATAC
>CAUORV010000060.1:0-7610 GCA_963507085.1 uncultured Atopobium sp. | reverse complement strand
GAGCGCCGACCGTCTGCTGATGTTCCAGAACGTAGGCGTGTACGGATTTACGCAGCAGCAGTTGGCTGTTGCCGCGTGGCTTGTAGCCGTTGATATAGGGCAGGCCCAGGGCATCGAGTACGGCGCTAATGTTCTGGTGCTTGAGCTCGACTGAAGACTTGCTGCGACCGTTCAGCAGTTGGCGCAGTGCCTGGTTGTGCTCGGACTTGTTGTACGGCTCCCCAGCCGCCTCGGCACGCAGCATGTCGAAATAGTCTTCGACCGTGGCCAGGACCTCTTCTTCGGACCAGTCTTCGCCGATGCGAATGATGCGAAACCCGAGCCGCGTCAGCGCCGGAACGACGGTCGCCTCGCCACCGGAGAAGCTGTCAGCAGTGAGCGGGCCCTGCTCGGGAAATTGCTTGCCGAAGGCCACACCGGCGATGGCCTTGGAATCGCAATCGGTGCCGGTCTTCGGATCACGTACCAGGAAGTCGCGGGACTTGCCGTAGCCGTGGCGCGCCAGGAATTTCGTGCGGCCCAGTTGCACGAACTCATCGATGGCAGCCTGCACGGCGGCGGGGCTTCGAAGCTGGGAGAGTTGAGACACAGGGTCCTTCCTTACTGTCATGGTGTGCCGGGAACCGCCGTGCCACGAGATTATGAGTAGCCCCTGAACAGAAACGTCACGATAAAAGCCGTGAACGCCACCAGGCCCATTAAATCCCTTGCGTATTTGCAGCCCGTGCTGTCCAAACCTGTACCAGGTCCGATCAACACGCTCCAACCATTGAGGTACGAAAACACCGCCTGACCGAACAAAAAATGCGTGATAGCCGCCGCAGCCATGACGCCGGAATCGTCAGACAGGCTGTAGCTGTTGACCATTGCCCTGTACGCCTGCATCTGAAATGGCTATTGCCCTGATGGGAGCCGGCTTTTCAGCCACCGACACCAGCGATGCCGTCAATATTCTTTACCCGATAACCATGACCGTACAAGCTAACAAGGCCTGGCAAGCCAGCGGACTTAAAAAGTCTTTTTTTCTACCATCCCACAAAAAAGTTCGTGGTGGAGAAAAGATAAGCTATGCAAGGCTTTAGGAGACGTGGTTTTTCAGGATGACGAAGAACGATTCGGCGCTAGGTGCAACATAGGTGCATCGCACGAGCGCTAGGAACGGCGAAAAAAGGCGGACGTGGCGAAATCGGTAGACGCAGCAGACTTTAAAATTGGAGTGCCCGCGGGGAAATCCGCGGAGTAGAACCGCTCAAAGTCGGGGAACGCTAACGGGCAATACCCTAAGCCAATCCCGAGCCAAGCCCCTTCGGGGGAAGGTGTAGAGACTGGACGGGCGGCGCCTAAAGCCTTCGGGCAATGGCGAAGGGACAGTCCAGACCACGAACGTCATCAGACGGCGGCGAAAGTCGAGGTGGTACGAAAATCTGCTTCTCTGTGAGAGTACGGGTTCGAGTCCCGTCGTCCGCACCACAAAGCCAAACATCCCTGCGATGATCGACCTCTGGGCGTTTGGTCGTGAGCCCGCCACCCTCGCGCTACGCTTTGCGCAGGCGTCGAAGGCGATCAGGTGCGCCCATCGATTCCGTCGAGCACCATCGCTGCGAGTTCATCGCTGGTGTGTGCACCACTATCGAGAACACGGGTTGTGCATGGAAGCCGTTCCCTTGCGGCCAAGCATCGGGCGACATTCGCTAATCGCCACTCTCGAATCTCCGCATTTCGATTCGGGTCAGGATGCATGGTCTGGTTCGCGATCCGGTGACGCAATAGGTCCTCGTTGAGCGTCAGAAAGATGTGCAGCAGCTGATCGTCGATCCGCCTTACCCCGTCGAGTATCTCAGTCAGATAGTCCGGGTGCACGAGCGTCATTGGGATGATGATGTCCTGCGAGTAATTCCTTCGAATCTCCCTGACCGCCGCGATCGTAAGTCCCCTCCACAAGGGGAGATCCTGATAGTCTCCGCTCGCTGGCATGGGGACCGTTTCTTTCACCACGAACCCGATTTCCTCGGGGTCAAAGATCAGCGATTTGGAACGCCGATCGCGCAGCCGCTTAGCGAGCGTCGTCTTTCCGGCGCCGAAAGGTCCGTTGATCCAGATTATCATTGTCGACGGCCTCTAACCTGAAGGCTCGCAAGAGCGCTCGACGGCCTCGTGCGGAGGCACGATCGGAGTGGTTCCGAAATGCTTCTCAAGATAGGTGACGCCGAACGTCACGATGTCCTGCGCGTCGAACAGGTAGCACTGAGCAAAGCCCACGACACCTTCTCGATGGCGACCGAGCTTCACGTAAGCATTTGCTATAGTTTCAACCGCATCCGGCTTTCCTTCGATAGCAAAGCAATCGAGAATGCCGTTTGAATCGTAATCCGATGCCGTTTTCCAGGCGACTTCACCGTCTCTTCCAAGCATCGGCATCTCATACGTCACCCACCGTTTGTTGGGGATATCGGCAACCGCCTCGGCGTAGTGCAATGCGGTAACGGAGTTTAGCGGCGCACCCAACAGCAGGGCCTTCCCGCCAAGGCGAACGAACCGCTCGACGGGCGATCCTTCCCCCAAGGCGTGACCGAGTTCGTGAGGCTCCGTCAGCGTTTCAGCCAGCGGACCAACCGCGACCATCGATGCATCGGGGTGCGCGCTGCGCCGCGCGCCGGGGGCTTGAACCAGAAATTGATTCAGCAGGCCGAACCCACGGTAAGTCCCGGCTGTTGCGGGATCGAACGGCAGCCAGGTACGGCGGGCTTCGTCATCCAGCCGAGCGCCATTCAGAGTCTCCTCGTAGGGTGATCGGTCCCACGACGCGTATCCCATCACAGTGCCAGTCGGCCCAACCGCGGAGCGTAACGCGGCAACGACCGTCTCCGCTCCTCCTTCGACCGGACCAATCGCTTTAAGTGAGGCATGCACCATCAAGAGGTCACCGGTTTGGACTCCGAGTTTTTGAAGCGCCTCCGTTATTGCCTTCCGCGTATGCATCGCGATATCTCCTCTAAACTGCAAAACACTATACGCTGATGAATCCCCTAATGATTTTGGTAAAAATCATTAAGTTAAGGTGGATACACATCTTGTCATATGATCAAATGGTTTCGCGAAAAATCAATAATCAGACAACAAGATGTGCGAACTCGATATTTTACACGACTCTCTTTACCAATTCTGCCCCGAATTACACTTAAAACGACTCAACAGCTTAACGTTGGCTTGCCACGCATTACTTGACTGTAAAACTCTCACTCTTACCGAACTTGGCCGTAACCTGCCAACCAAAGCGAGAACAAAACATAACATCAAACGAATCGACCGATTGTTAGGTAATCGTCACCTCCACAAAGAGCGACTCGCTGTATACCGTTGGCATGCTAGCTTTATCTGTTCGGGCAATACGATGCCCATTGTACTTGTTGACTGGTCTGATATTCGTGAGCAAAAACGACTTATGGTATTGCGAGCTTCAGTCGCACTACACGGTCGTTCTGTTACTCTTTATGAGAAAGCGTTCCCGCTTTCAGAGCAATGTTCAAAGAAAGCTCATGACCAATTTCTAGCCGACCTTGCGAGCATTCTACCGAGTAACACCACACCGCTCATTGTCAGTGATGCTGGCTTTAAAGTGCCATGGTATAAATCCGTTGAGAAGCTGGGTTGGTACTGGTTAAGTCGAGTAAGAGGAAAAGTACAATATGCAGACCTAGGAGCGGAAAACTGGAAACCTATCAGCAACTTACATGATATGTCATCTAGTCACTCAAAGACTTTAGGCTATAAGAGGCTGACTAAAAGCAATCCAATCTCATGCCAAATTCTATTGTATAAATCTCGCTCTAAAGGCCGAAAAAATCAGCGCTCGACACGGACTCATTGTCACCACCCGTCACCTAAAATCTACTCAGCGTCGGCAAAGGAGCCATGGGTTCTAGCAACTAACTTACCTGTTGAAATTCGAACACCCAAACAACTTGTTAATATCTATTCGAAGCGAATGCAGATTGAAGAAACCTTCCGAGACTTGAAAAGTCCTGCCTACGGACTAGGCCTACGCCATAGCCGAACGAGCAGCTCAGAGCGTTTTGATATCATGCTGCTAATCGCCCTGATGCTTCAACTAACATGTTGGCTTGCGGGCGTTCATGCTCAGAAACAAGGTTGGGACAAGCACTTCCAGGCTAACACAGTCAGAAATCGAAACGTACTCTCAACAGTTCGCTTAGGCATGGAAGTTTTGCGGCATTCTGGCTACACAATAACAAGGGAAGACTCACTCGTGGCTGCAACCCTGCTTACTCAAAATCTATTCACACATGGTTACGTTTTGGGGAAATTATGAGGGGATCTCTCAGTGCTCAGCATGTTTGAGTGCTTTACTCGCCGCGGGTTGAGAAATATGTAAAACTTCAGCCGCACGCGTTAAGGAACCACAAGTCATTACAGCATAAAAGATATCGAGATGTCTTAATTTCATTCCATGTAGCCTACTGATTATTTATTTCTACGGACTATTCTAACGAATAAAGTATAAATAATCAGATATACTCGTCATAATTCAAATTTTGGTTTAGTTGTCACGAGAATTAATTCGTAAACGTGCAAGCTAAATAGATTGACTAGGGGAATATACGGGGTAAGAAAGCGGCTCGGCATACTGCCCTATAATAAATTGTTAGGAGAAGTACGCCGAGTAGTGTGTAGCTATTAGGTAAAGTATGTACCAATTTCAATAAATATTTTAATTAAGATACTGTTTGAAATATCAACAATAAAGGCACCGACCATAGGAACGACAAGGAAAGCTTTATGTGATGGTCCAAATGCTTTTGTGACTGTTTGCATATTCGCAATTGCTGTTGGTGTTGCTCCCATACCAAAGCCACAGTGACCCGCGCTGATCACGACAGCATCATAATCTTTGCCCATCATTTTGAAGGTGACAAAGCAGGCAAATAGCACCATGACAACAGTTTGTACAGCAATGATAATTAATACTGGCCCTGCCATGCTTGCCAATTGACCAAATTTTAATGACATTAACGCCATTGCCAAGAAAAGCGATAAAGCAACGCTACCTAATACATCGACGGTCGGCTCAAACACTTCGTGTTTAAATACATGAGTCAGTGTATTACGGATAATAATACCGACAAATAAACACCAGACAAAAGTAGGCAGTTGCAGAAAAGTATCTTTAAACAATGCACTGATATAGCCACCAACAACAATACAGATAATCAGCATTGAAATGGTTTCAATAACGTTATTTGCATTGATTTTTCTTTTGACGCTTGGTTGCTCAAAAGCTTCAACGATAGTGTCGCGCTCTTGCTCGGTTGTTTTAGGAATAGAGACCTTTTTCAAAAGATGACGGGCAACAGGGCCGCCAACTAAACCACCCAACACTAATCCAAGTGTTGCACAAGCCATCGCTAATTCAACGGCGCCTGTTACACCATATTTATCAGCGAGAATAGGGCCCCATGCTCCGGCATTACCATGACCACCTGTTAGAGTAATTGAACCTGCAATTAAGCCAATAAATGGACTTTCATTCATCATGACAGCCATACTCATGCCGACAGTATTTTGAATGGCGATTAGGATCGTTACTGCAATAGTTAATAGAACTAACGGCTTTCCTCCTTTAATCAGTCGAGAAAAGTCAGAACTTAGCCCGATAGAGGAAAAGAATGTGAGCATTAATAAACTTTGCAATGAAGCATCAAAAGTAAACGAATAACCTGATGTTTTATCAATAATTAACAGAACAATTGCAACAATAAAGCCACCAACGACGGCTTCTGGTATGTGGTTTTTTTGTAGGAACGGGGTAAATTTTACGACAAACATTCCTATGAGTAGCGCGATACATGCGACTAATAATGTATAACTGGCATCTAGGATCATTTTTTTACCTCTATTAGTTTACCAGAATTTTCACTATAACAATTTAACAATAGTGAAAAATGAAGTTACTTTGGTTAACTAATCTTTAACAATGAGTTTTATTAGGGTATCCATAACTTTTAGTTAATAGGGTCATAATTTTAGTGTGATCTTAATCATGAAATATTAAAAAGATTAAAATAACAACAATGGTATTTAATGATGGGTAAACCTAAATACCATGCGGGATCCGCACTATTTTCGGTGATAGCAAAAAATAAAAAAGTATAAATAATAAACAAAATTATAAGAGAAGGAGAACATGATAAGCGCAGGCCGAGCAATTTAAAGAAGTGTGATATACAACATAAAACAGCAGCATGACCTTTCTATATTTCGTTGCTTATCGAAGTGTTAATTTTCGGGTGGATTACTCTGTTTGTTGATTAATAACGGAGAAAAATATGATTGCTGTAATATTTGAGGTGCAAATACAACCCGACCAACAAACTCGCTATTTGACTTTAGCTGAGGAGTTAAGACCACTATTAAGTCATGTAGCTGGTTTTATTTCAATTGAACGTTTTCAAAGTCTAGCTACAGAAGGAAAAATGTTATCGCTATCTTGGTGGGAAAACGAATACGCAGTTCTGCAATGGAAAAATCATGTTTTACATGCGAAAGCTCAACAAGAAGGGCGAGAGTCAATATTTGATTTTTACAAAATTAGTATTGCTCATATTACTCGCGAATATTCATTTAAAAAGGACAAGGATAATGTTTGATGTTCACGTTGTTTTAGATAATCAAATAGGACAATTAGCATTACTAGGAAAAACATTAGGTAATAAAGGTATTGGATTGGAAGGGGGAGGGATATTTACGGTTGGTGATGAATGCCATGCTCATTTTCTTGTTGAACAAGGAAAGGAAGCTAAAATAGCGCTAGAGCAAGCTGGACTGTTAGTACTTGCGATCCGGACACCATTAATTCGTAAGTTAAAACAGGAAAAACCGGGGGAACTTGGCGAAATAGCACGAGTATTGGCGGAGAATAACATTAATATTTTAGTGCAATACAGTGACCATGCTAACCAACTGATATTAATAACGGACAATGATAGTATGGCTGCATCTGTTACGCTCCCTTGGGCAATAAAGTGAACTTGCGATGGCTAATTTAATACGAAAAGAGGTTACCTTTGAGTCCTCAATAGCCGCGATAGGGGCGGCTATGTCTGACATTTCACGAGTTAAAATACTCAGTGCTTTGATGGATGGGCGAGCTTGGACGGCCACTGAGCTAAGTTCTGTGGCGAATATATCAGCTTCAACGGCGAGCAGTCATTTATCTAAATTATTAGATTGCCAGCTAATCACAGTAGTAGCTCAAGGCAAGCATCGTTATTTTCGGCTAGCAGGAAAAGATATTGCTGAATTGATGGAAAGTATGATGGGGATCTCCTTAAACCAGGGCGTACATGCCAAAGTTTCCACGCCAGTGCATTTACGAAAAGCACGTACTTGCTATGATCATTTAGCTGGCGAAGTTGCCGTTAAGATCTATGATTCCCTTTGTCAACAGCAATGGATCACTGAAAATGGTTCAATGATCACATTAAGTGGTATTCAATATTTTCATGAAATGGGAATTGACGTTCCTTCCAAACATTCACGTAAAATCTGTTGTGCGTGTTTAGATTGGAGTGAACGCCGTTTCCATTTAGGTG
>CAUORV010000059.1:0-7911 GCA_963507085.1 uncultured Atopobium sp. | reverse complement strand
ATAGTTGCAAACGACTTCTTAAAGTTGCTCATATCAACCCCATCTTTCCTATCGAACGTACCCCTGGAGATATATAAAGCTCCACTAAACATACTAATGGTTTTTGACAAAATATTTAAAGAAATATCGTGTTCAAATAAAGTTTTTTATCTCAATCTTGGACAAAGACTTTGAAAACTGACTAAATTGCGCACAATTAATGCTACAAAGTGCGTAGATTTAACTTCATTACTCCTGGCGAGAAAAAACGTGCAGACCAAGCCATTCTTTTTTCCATTTCCTTCTTACTCCTTCAAAAAAATTGGCTGGCGTATACGCGTCAGCCAAAAATAATTCTTCGGTCAGTACTTTCTGCAAAAAATGATACTGGAATGAGCACATATCAACAATAAACAGACATCCCTATGAATAAATAATCAAATTAACTCCATAGTTTTCTTCACTTTTGGGGCTGGGAGCGGTCTTAACTTTTGGGGCTGGAAGCGGTCTTCACTTTGAGTTTAGGGACATCTGAGCTTTGATTTCAGAGGTGGTCTTCAGCGAGCTGCCAAAACTGTAGGGTTTCTCACCAAAATGTTGTGGATACAACAAATGACCGTAACAAACAAACGTAAAATAAAGTTACTGCTATGCAATCTGCTGATAAAATTAAACAAACTGCTGTTAGACACTATAGGAGAGTCGTGCCAGAACGAGCCTACATTTCCAGATCAACTCACCTGATGGGCGCGACTATCACCATTTCTTTATTGCCACCCTCCAATGATCCGCAGGAAGAGTACACTGCAGAACAGCTGCTTGACGATGTTTTTGAACTCCTTAATATCTATAACCAGCGGTTTAGCGCAAATGACGTAAATTCCGAGCTCATGCAGGTCAATTATGCAGCAGGCAAACATCCTGTCCCCGTTGACCCCGAGCTGTTTGAGCTCATTCAGATTGGCAAAGAACAAAGCCTTCTACCTGCAAGTCATTTAAACATTGCTCTTGGTCCTTTGGTACAAACCTGGCGAATCGGCTTTGCAGACGCTCGCATTCCAAATAACGCCGAGGTCACGCACGCGCTGTCGCTTACTGATCCACAACTCATTGAATTGGATCCTCTGAGCTGCACCGTGTTTCTCGCCAAAGAGGGCATGAAGCTGGACCTGGGATGCCTGGCAAAAGGCTATATCGCCGACAAAATTGCAGAATATATGAAGGGTCAGCACGTCACTTCTGCGCTTATCAACCTTGGAGGTAACATTAAGACAATTGGCTCCAATGTGCTTACGGGTAAGCCGTGGCGGATTGGTATTCAAGATCCGCAACAACCGCGGGGCACCAACCTTGCTATGCTGCCTATTCGCAGCCAGTCCGTGGTAACCTCCGGTACCTACGAAAGAAAACTGCAGGTAAATGGACAGACCTATCACCACATTCTTGACCGAGACACCGGCTATCCAGTTGATACACAACTTGCAAGCATCACGATTATCTCGGACAACTCGCTTGACGGAGAAATTTGGACGACACGCCTTTATGGCGAGA
Source organism: uncultured Atopobium sp. (assembly GCA_963507085.1). GTDB lineage: Bacteria > Actinomycetota > Coriobacteriia > Coriobacteriales > Atopobiaceae > Lancefieldella. The sequence continues at coordinate 6,381 of CAUORV010000059.1, read as the reverse complement.
AACCCAATCAGCTCCTTGCTCATGTGGAACAAGAAAAAGGCATCGAGGCACTCATAGTAACCACTGATAATCGCGTATATTATTCGTCGGGAATCTCGCCTGAGTTCCTTGCGTAATTCAGAAAGGAAGTTTGATGCTTAACTTTGTTGGCCTTATTGGCACCAATTCAAAAGAGTCAAATAACCGAAGACTCCTGCAGTTTATGCAGAAGCATTTTGCCGACAAGGCCACCATTGAGCTGGTGGAGATCGACAACATTCCCCTGTTCAACAAGCCTCAAAAGATGAAGGTTCCCGAGGTTGTCTCCGAGCTTGCAAAGAAAATTGAGGCCGCTGACGGCGTCATCATCGCAACCCCAGAGTACGACCACTCTATTCCAGCCGTACTGCAAAACGCGCTTGCTTGGCTGTCCTACGGCATCTTCCCTATGGTCAACAAACCAGTCATGATTGTCGGTGCATCTCTGGGCACACTTGGATCTTCTCGCGCGCAGCTCCAGCTCCGCCAAATTTTGGACGCTCCAGAGCTCAAGGCCGCAATCATGCCTGGTTCGGAGTTCCTTCTTGGCCGTGCCCCGCAGGCATTTGACGAGAAGGGCAACTTAAAGGATAAGGCTACTGTCAAGAAGCTTGACCTGCTCTTTGACGATTTCCGTCTGTTTGTGAAACTTAACGAAAAAATGGCCGCATCGCGCGAACTTCTCCGCAAAGAGGCCGAGAACTTTGACTGGGAAAACCTGTAGGCCTGGAAGGAACTACCACTATGAAAATTGTCGGAATCGTCGGTTCAAATGCGGAGATTTCCTATAACCGAAAGCTTCTGCACTTCATCAAAAAGCACTTTGCCAAGCAGTTTGAGCTTGAGATCCTTGAGATCGACAACATCCCTCTGTTCAACCAGGACCTTAAGTGGGACGAGAACTTCCAGCTCCGCCTGCTGTACAACAAGATTACCCGCGCTGACGGCGTCATTATTTCTACGCCCGAGCACAACCACACCATCTCACCTGCATTAAAGAGCGTCATCGAGTGGCTCTCCTACGACGTGCATCCATTTGAGAACAAGCCTGTCATGATTGTCGGCGCTTCTTACTACGACCAAGGAACTTCTCGCGCGCAAGTTCATCTGCGCAAGATTTTGGACGCTCCAGGCGTAAACGCATACGTTTTGCCTGGTAACGAGTTCCTTCTTGGAAAGGCCAAGCAGGCTTTTGACGAGGACGGCAACATTATCGACGAGCGCACCGTCAGCTTCCTGGGCCTTTGCCTAGATAACTTTGTCAAATACGTAGAGGTGGTCTCCAAGTTGAAGAAGCCAAAGCCAATCGCACCAGAGGATCTGGACGTAACCAACTCAATTTCCACCACTATCCAGGGCATTGATCCCGACGATCCTGATTGGGTCGAGAAGGCCGCCGAGCTTGTGGGCGCGGTCTCGGGCGACACATACGTTAAGCTTGACCACGGTATTTTGACAGTCAACCAGATTGACATGTTCCTGAAGGCAATGCCATTTGAGCTAACCTACGCGGACGACAACAACCAGTTCCTCTACTACAACAACGCTCACGACAACCCAGACACTATGCTGGCAAAACGCGTTCCTGAGCAGTCGGGCGACCGTCTTTCCACAGTTCATAGCTCTCTTCCCGAGGGCCGAATGAAGAATGTTGAGTTTGTCATTGGTGTACTTCGCAACGGCGACAAAGAGTATGTACGTACCATTGTCCCAGGTACACCAGCCAACATCATCAACACCCATAACTACCAGGCAATGTATTATCCCGATGGCTCGTATGCAGGCATCAACGAGATTGTCTTCAACTTCAAGCCATGGCTTGATTGGTATCTGCAAACCACAGGTCAGCGCCTCGTAAGCGCTAGCGGCGCAGTTGTTCCACCAGCAGGCGCTCCCGCTCCTGCTGCTGGTGCTCCCGCACCAAGTGCAGGTGTGGATGCGACCTCTGGAGCAAGCGCTTAACGTGCAGCTACGCGCCGCAACACGTAACCGCGACATGCGACTGCGACCGCGCAGTTGACACGCCTACCTGCGCCTACGTACGACCAAACGTAATAATGCACAACTGAAGTGATACACTTCCCTCGCCTTCCAGAAATAAATCTCTGGAAGGCGAGTTTTTTGTATTAAGTTGCAAAATTTCTATTTAGGCTAAATATGTATTCATTTCTACGAATATCTATGCACAGATATTCAATTTTGTGTATCACTCAATTTTTAGACCAAAATTTTAGGGGCTAAAAAGGTAAAAATCCCGTTTAGTTGGAGATCAATTTTTTAAAAAGTGATTTTTATCTCCAACTAAGACGATTTTTTACCACCGTTGCAATTTTTTATCTGCGAAAACATGCTATGCAGAAAAATGAAACTCCAACTAAACGCATTTTTTACCACTTTGGCAAAAATCAGCACTCGGTATCACTGGACACCGCTCAATCAACTGGGCATCTTTCACTCGGCTGTTCATCGCTTGACTACCGGACACCGTAGAGCATTACTTAACAACACCCGACAGCCACTACCCGTTGAACTTGTTGATCTTTCGATCGTAAGTAAGCAGGCCGTTTACCTCTTCCTCAACATCAGATACCTGCGTATAAACGTATCCCGCAAGGTCCTCGTCCGCCAGCGATTCCACCTCTGCAAGCAACTTTTTAACAGCAGCTCGCCAATCCTCAACCGTGGCAAAATCCCCGTATCCATAAGAATGGTCAAGTGACGTATGACCTGGTGTCATCTGAGCAAGACCACCGAACTCAGAGATTATTGCTGCTCGATTCCCCCGTTGCTTTCCATGCCAACCTGCACGAAGTGGCCGGAAGTAGTTATGGATGCTCAGGAAATCGCCGCATCCCTGGTCGTACCAGCCGCTTGTTGCATCAATTGGTCGTGTTGCATCCAAGGCGCGAACAGCCTCAGTAGCAGCCCGTGCATCAAACTGACCCCAACCCTCGTTAAAGAGCGTCCATAATCCAATCGAAGGGTGCCCGTCCAGGAGTTTGACCATTCCTTGACAGGTTTCTGTCCACTCCTTGCGATAACCCTCTTCACCTGCGGATAAAGCCTCGTGATGATTTGGTGTTGTGTCGTCAAATCGGCCCCAAGTAAAGCTAAACAGCGTCGGCTTCTGACTCGTGTGCCAGGGACTATATGCGCTACCTCCCGAAACACAATCCTGCCAAACCAGCATGCCGAGTCGGTCGCAGTGATAATACCAGCGCTCGCTTTCAATCTTGATATGTTTACGCAGCGTATTAAAACCGGCCGATTTCATAGCCTCTATGTCATATACCAGCGCATCATCGGACGGTGCGGTCATCAATCCGTCAGGCCAGTAGCCCTGATCCAGCACGCCGCGCACAAAATATGGCACCCCGTTCAAATGAACCCTTGGCACGCCCGCCATGTCTTTCTTTACCTCAACAGTACGAAACGCGCAATAACTCCGAACAAAATCGACCACCGCACCATCCTGCCAAAGTGTTGCCTCCACGGCATAGAGGTGCGGACTCTCCGGCGACCAAAACAGCGGGTCATCCACATGCTGCTCGGCGGATATCTCCCCTGCCTCGTCCACCGGAAGTGTGGCGAGAAGAACGTCTTGTCCAAGCTCATCTTTGAGCGCCAACTCCAGCTTAAACGCGCCCGTTTGTACACCTTCCAGCCCGCTTACCTGCACGTTCGCCTTAACTTCAAGCGTGCCAAACATATCACCCTTCAGCGTTAGCGACTCAAGGTGAACCGCAGAAACAACCTCGTACCATACGCTTTGCCAAATGCCACTCTGAGCGGTGTACCAAATGTCGCCACGCGAGAGTCGCTGCTTTCCACGCAGTTGAGAGCCAGTGTCACTTGGATCCCAAACACAAAGCACGAGCTCAGCCGTGTCCGCACTGTCTGCCGTTGCCGCACTTTCTGTCCTCGCAGCAGACGCAGCACTCTCTCCCGTTTCAGGTGAGCCAAGTAAATCCGTCACATCAAAGGAAAATGGCAGGTAACCGCCAGTATGTGTACCAGCAAGCTTGCCATTCACAAAGCACGCGCACATCCAGTCAACCACTTCGAAATGCAGAATAAGTCGCTGGTCATCGGCCAGTTTAGGTAATTCGATTTTTCGCTTATACCACAAAAGCTCATTTGGATGTACCGTACGACCAACACCAGAGAGCGGAGCTTCTGGCGAGAACGGCACCACAATCTGTCCGTCCCAACGAGAAGGAATTGCCTGTCGTGCAAGGGTCTCTACATCAACCCCGCCATCTACCGGCACAATCGCATAATCCCACGCGCCGTTCAGCATCACGTAATTGTCGCGCTGCATGCGAGGACGCGGATACTCAGGCAATACGTTCGATGGGTCAAGCGCCTCTCCCCAAACAGTCGTCAGAGAATTCAGTGTCTCCTCCGTATGCTTTTTGGGCGCACTTGCCAAAACGCGACGAATATCCAGCATGGTATCTCTCGTTTCTCCTGAAGCAGCAGGTACAAGCACATGACAAGCCAGCATGACGTATGTATATCATAGCCACTTCGTAAAAGAATTTATATAGCGAGAAAACCGAACAAACCCCAGCTCAATTACGAACTAAGGCTCAAATAAGACTGGAGCTCAAATAGGGCTGAAACTTAGCACTACTCAAAACCCACCCAAACGTTAGCGCTTGGGAAACCATGGAATGCAGCGATTGACTCGTTTGCAGTACTCTTTGTACTCATCGCCAAACTGCTCGAGAAGCCACTTCTCCTCTGTAGCCTGCATCATCACAGTTAAAAGCGCCCAAAACACAAGGGGTAGTGGTAGCAGATAAAGGTTGCTAGAGAGCAGCGCTGCACCTGACATGACAAACGCAAATGCGGAGTAGATAGGGTTTCTGACCAGCGCATAAACACCGCTCGTTACCAGCTGATTTGCAATGATTTTTTCACGAAGCTTTTCTTTGATAGCGGCGGAAACCCAAAGCCAGATGCCCACAATCAGAAAAGCTGTACCTACGGCATGCATTACGCCAACCGTTGCTCGAATGCGAAGATACGGAAGAAATCCCAGTTTAGACAAGGTAATGCACGCAACTGTCAGCGCCGTGATGGCAATCACGTAAGCGGGGCCGACACCGAGTACCGGAAGGTGATCCTTCTTCTCGTTCTGAGCAGGCATGGGTAAACTCCGTTCGATTGGAAGTTTGTTAGCTTTAACTAACTGCGATATTAAGTTTACACTTAAAACTGCACTTTTACGTGGGTTTTTTGTTTGACTTCATTGATTTTGTTTCTTCGAATTTTCAAATCAATCGCTTATCAAGGTATTGAAAAATACCCATTTAAGTATCCACTGTACTGGACACTCAGATACTTTACTGAACCTATGATTATCTAACCTAAAGCAATAAATTACCTGGAAAACAAGCTTTTCTGTAAGAATCGCTGAAAGGAACGCATCATGGAACGAACAATTGACGTATCAACAAACCTGAGCACGCAAGTTGCACCTGACACTATTAACGTTGACATTACTATTCAAGGAACTTCTAAGACACGTGAAGAATGTACTGCTAGATATAATGCACTACTTCAAACAATGAAAGATGCACTTGAGCAAAATGGGTTGCCTGCTTCAATTCTAAAAAACAACAGATACTCAGTTACTAGTCACCAGGTAAATCGGTACAAAAAAGATAACGAGGGTGACTATTATGTCTCCGAGAAAATATTTCGTGGATATATTTTTCAAGCAAACCTATCCATCAAACAGCACCTTGAAGAAGATCTTGTCGAGAAAATCTGGAAAGCACTCAGTTCATGTGGAAATGAAGTGACTTTTTCTGTTGAATTCTCGATAGAAAATGATGATGCTATTAAAAACAACCTATGTATAGATGCTGTTATTGCATGTCGCCAAAAAGCAAATCTTCTTGCAAAGACTGCAGAAGCAAAGGTAGTTGGACTTAAGTACGCAGATTATGACTTCAAAAGAAGAGATTTAACGTATACAGCTTGTGCTCAAAGTGCTTTTTATAAATCTGATAGTAGAAACCAAATTCCTACATTTGATCCGTCAGATATAGATGTTAATTGCTACGTTGGCACTACATGGGACATCGAACTACTCCCACCAGATGATCTGCTGTAGCCACACAATCCACCGCACTTCAAAGGGTTTCTCGCCTGGCGAGAAACCCTACTAGTAGCAAGTCGTTTATGGACAGCGCGCCCTTTATCAGCAGCAGGCTATATTCGGATGCAAGCCGTTTCGAACGCACCCCATTTACTGGTAGCGGAGCGATTCCACAGGATTGAGCTTTGAGGCTCGGCGAGCAGGCCAGTAGCCAAAGATGAGTCCGATGCCAATGCAGATTCCCGAGGTAA
>CAUORV010000058.1:0-8068 GCA_963507085.1 uncultured Atopobium sp. | reverse complement strand
ATTTGCTCAAAAACAACGGTCTGATAGCGAGAAATAAGGCCCTCTCCTACCAGGAAGTTTCCACCAAAGACAAAGAGTGCAACAAGAATTGCATTGATGGCATAGCGAGCAGGCATAGTGAGCTCACGACGCTGACCATCTTTTCCACCAAAACCAGTGACAATTACGGGGTTGTGGTTATTATCGCGTGGATACATTTTAGTCATGTGAGCCTCCTTACACTTTCTCGGTAACTGGTCGGCCAAGCAGGCCAGTTGGTTTCACAACAAGAACAAGAATCAAGAGTAAGAAGACTACTGCATCCTGCCAGACAGACAGACCAAAGGCAGCAACAAAGACCTCGGAGAAGCCAACAATAAGGCCGCCAATAACAGCGCCAGGAATGGAGCCAATGCCGCCAAGAACTGCTGCAACAAAAGCCTTGGTGCCCAGCATGACGCCCATGGTAGGAGAAACCTGCTGGTATGCCATGGAGTACAGAATAGCTGCAATGCCTGCCAGAGCGGAACCAACTGCAAAGGTAAAGCTAATAGTGCTATTGACGTTGACGCCCATCAGACGAGCAGCGCCCATATCCTCAGAAACGGCACGCATTGCCTTACCAAGACGAGTCTTCTGAACCAAAAGGGTCAGAACAACGGTTGCCACAATAGTAACGGCAACAGTCAAAAGTGCCGTGCCGGAGAGCGTCGAACCAAATACCTGAACAGTTCCCAGGTCAATGATGCTTGGAACAACCTTAGCGTCAGCGCCAAGAAGTAGCTGAACTCCATTTTCAAGCAGGTAAGAAACACCAATTGCGGTAATCAGAATAGAAAGCCTTGGAGCTTCTCTGAGTGGTGCATAGGCAACCTTGTCGATGAGGACGCCAAGCAAAACGCAGCCAAAAATGGCGAGAAGAACGGCGATTGCAGGATTGAGTCCTAACTGAACAAGCGCAATCCAAGCAACGTAGGAGCCAAACATGATGATGTCACCATGTGCAAAGTTAAGAAGCAAGATGATGCCGTACACCATTGTGTAACCAAGCGCCACCAGTGCGTAAATACTGCCCAATTGAAGTCCATTGAGCACCTGAGTCAAAAACATCTGAGGTTCTCTTTTCTATGAAGGATTGATCGTGTCATAGATGGACTCTTTGCCATCTTTAAAGGTAATGATCAAGGTGGACTTCACTGGGTCACCTGTTCCCTGATATGAAAGGGTTCCAGTAACACCTTCGACCACACCAGATGCAATAGCGTCAATAATTGCTTGCCTATACTCATTAGAGTTGTAGGTATAACCACGTTTCTCGACAGTCTTAAGAGCAGAGCAAAGAATCATTGCTGCGTCATAGCCCAAAGAACAGAAGTTAGTTGGAGCCTCACCGTATTCCTCGGTATAAGCCTTAACAAAATGCTGAACTTTTTCATCTGGGTTTGAAGCAACAAAGGCAGAGCAATAGAAGCATCCTTCAAGGTCAGCCGCAGAAGCATAGTCCTGCTCGCCGCCAATGATGCCTGCCCAACCATCTGCGCCCATAAAAGGCTTTTTGCAGCCAAGCTGGCGAGCCTGCGTCACAATCTTGCCATTGTCCTGGTAATAGTTTGGAGCCAAAATGGCATCAGGATCCAGTCCAATAATGCTGGTAAGCTGGGCGTTAAAGTCAACAGCTCCCGTTGGATAGCCCTGCTGGGATACAACCTCAATGCCCAACTCACGAGCCCTCTGGACAAATGCGTTGTTTACGCCAATCTCGTAATCGCCGCCAGAGTTAAAGATGGTTCCTACACGCTGATAGCCTTGCTTTTTAGCAAACTCTGCAAGAACAACACCCTGGAATGGGTCGGTGACAGTAGCGCGGAACATGTTATTGCCGTGAGCAACAACGTCTTCTGCTGTTGCAGATGCCGTTACGCAAGGAATGTTGTCCAGAACCGATTTCTGCGCCAGTGCAATGGTTGGCGTTGAGGTAACGTCACCAAGAATTGCACAGACATTCTCGTCAAGAAGCTTGTTATAGACAAGAATGGCCTCAGTTGAATCACCCTTCTCGTCCTCAACAATAGGGACAATCTGGCGTCCGTTAACGCCACCCTTCTTGTTGAACTCCTTGAGGTACAAAAGAACGCCACTTCGCACAGCAAGGCCATACTGAGCAACGTCGCCGGTGAATGGGCCCATCACGCCAACGTAGATGGAGTTAGGGTCTTGGTTCTTTGGCGAACAACCCGCTAGAGCAAACGACCCCGCAATGGTCCCGGCCACCTCCAAAAAGCGTCGTCGCGTTAGCTTATGTGCCATATTCATCTCCTTTTCTCCATAGCGTTGAATATGTGACACAACACAATATGGCTGCGGCTCTAAAAAAAGAACCACAGCCAAAAAATGTTATCTAACTTGAAATAATTTTAGAGAACCCGGATGTTTCTACTGACCTCAGCCTTAGCAACGATTGCCGCCGTAGCCTTTGGGCCGCTTCTCCTGCGCCTACTTATGCCTCGCGTACCAGCGGAAGCTCACCCGCAAAGTGACGAGGCTTGTAAGACGGCTTGTCTGCAGCGCTCTTCTCGCCCAAATCAAGTGAAGAAATCTTCTTCATCTTGCTGGTGCCACCCTCAATGAGGCGGAGCAGCTCGCGTGTTGGCCTTTCGTCAGCTGCCTGGAGCTCAGCTGCCATCTCGCGCTCAACCGCGTCAAAGATGTCCTGAACGTGCGAGGAGGTATCGTTTGTAGCCTTGACCAGCGGCATTGCGGTTGATTGCGCAACCACGCCAGCGTAGTTTGGCTCGCGAGAAACACGTACCTGAGCTGCAGCAACTTTGCGAGGCGCAGCAGGTTTTGCACCCGACAGCTCCGCCGGGCTTGTAGCTTCTGCCTCAGCTGCGGCCTGACCAATGAGTGGCAGCTGTACTGGATGGTACTTGCGCATCTGTTGCTGATCATGGCGAGCCAAATGCTCATCCATTGCAGCCAGCGCAAGCGTCCAGTCATCAACGTGCTCAAGCTCGTCGATCGTGCGCTTCTCAGGGAAGACTCCCTGGTCAACGTAAGAAATGCGACTGGAAATATCAGCAGCGTGGTTGGTGAAGTCTTCAGGAATAGCCTCGGCACCAATCTCGGCAATGCCAAAATCACGCGTAATGGACTCTTCGCCCACAGCCTTAGTCCACCAAGCAGTGCCAACGTCACCAACAGTTCCGTCAGCGCGCTCGATAATAGGCAGGCCGTCCATAGGATCTTGTCCCAAGCGCTCAAGAAGTACGGCAGCAGCGCCCTTTGCTCGAGCAACAGTGCGCTCACGCCAGCTCAACAGCTTGGTGTAGTTCTCTGCAATCTGAGCATAGTCGTTTGTGGAATGCGCAGGAGCCTTCTTTGCACGAACGGGAAGCACACCCTCTGCGGCCGCGCTTACAACCTGCGCCTTCTTTGCAGGTGCCTCGGTAGTCTGGATAGGCGATTCAGCAGACTGAACGCGAATAGAGCCGGTCATATCCCACTGAGAAGCCTTCATGTGCTTTGGCTTGTATGCAGCAATCGAGCGCCTTGGAGAGTCCAGCGGAATCACCAGGCTCTCTTCTGGCGAGAAGTTCGATGCAGCTGCAACTCGCTTTGGAGACGCAGCCTCATCCTCAACCTTAGATGTAGTGCTTGGCTGAATCTTTGCTTCTGCCCCACCGGTTTTCTCGCCACGATTTGCTACGCGAGAAACCACTACCGCAGCGCCAGAAATGACAGCAACCGCAGCAAGTCCCACTCCGATGCCGGTAAAGATTGCACCAAGAGGCGTTTGGCGAATTTCATTGGCTGTAAGGGCATACGCAGATGCTGGCTCTGCTACCAGAACCAGTCCACTGAGCAGGCCGGCGACTACTGCCGGATTCCTACCTTCTGTCATACAAACTCCCCCTACAAACGCTAAGAAGATGTATGAAGACACACGCTAAATTTGCATATGCTACTAAACCCAATACGGGCGACGTGAGCAACGGGTGGGCTTCATTTCATCTTTGTATAATCCGCTGCAACACATAATTGTGCTGTTAGAAATGACTATAGCGTAATTCGTTATTTTTTACAGCGTCTTTAAAACTTTTTCATAATTCTTTGGCAGTTATTCAACAAAATGACGAGAAAAAAGAAGTGCCTCCCAGCATAGAGTGGAAAGCACTTCTTGCGTCATCTTTAAATCTGACTAATTCTGTGGATAGTCAGACTGTGCAGCCTTCTTTGCAGATCTAATCAGGAAGTCCTGGTTATTGTCGGTCTGCTTAAGACCACTAATAAGAGCAGTAGTTGCACGCTCAGTGTTATTAAAGCCTGCAAGAATACGGCGAACGCCCCATACCATAGGCTGAAGCTCTGGCTTAATAAGCAGATCCTCATTACGAGTACCAGAAGAAACAGGATCAATAGCTGGGAAGATGCGGCGATCTGCCAGGTCTCGATCAAGCTTGAGCTCCATGTTACCAGTACCCTTGAACTCCTCGAAGATAACCTCATCCATCTTGGAGCCTGTGTCTACCAGAGCAGATGCAATGATAGTGAGCGAGCCGCCGTTCTCGATATTTCGAGCTGCACCCAAGAACTTCTTTGGTGGATACAGAGCTGCGGAATCAACACCACCAGAAAGAATACGACCAGAAGCAGGAATAGCCAGGTTGTATGCACGAGCAAGACGCGTGATGGAGTCCAGGATAACCACAACGTCCTGACCCATCTCAACCAGACGCTTTGCTCGCTCAATGACAAGCTCCGAGACAACGGTGTGATTCTCTGCTGGCATATCAAAAGTTGAAGCAACAACAGTGCCCTTGATGGAGCGCTCCATGTCCGTAACTTCCTCAGGGCGCTCGTCTACCAGGAGGCAGAAGAGGTGGACCTCAGGATTGTTGGTGGTAATAGACTGGCAAATGCGCTTCAAAATGGTGGTCTTACCTGCCTTTGGAGGCGAGACAATCAAACCACGCTGGCCCTTACCAATAGGAGCCACCAGATCAATTGCACGACCCGTAATGGAGTCTTTACCATGCTCCATAGTAAGAGGCTGGTCTGGGAAAATTGGAGTCAGGTCTTTGAAGCGAGGACGGTCCTTAAGACCCTCAACTTCCCCACCGTTGACCTGGGTAACCTTAAGCAGTGGTGGATATTTGCTATTTACGCGAGCAGGTCCCACCATGCCCAAGATGCTATCACCCGGGCGCAAACCAAGATTTCTAATAATCTGCTGGTGGACAAAGGCGTCGTCATCGCCTTCCATGTAATTACCTGTACGAATCCAGCCGTAGCCTTCGTTGCTAATCTGAAGAATACCCTCAACAGTCTTAAAGCCCTCAGCAGCTGCAGATGCAGCGTATACAAGCTCAATCAAATCAGACTTATGAACGCCTGCGTACTCAATGCCCAGCTCAGTTGCTTTAGCACGAAGCTCAGAAAGCTTCATCTCTTGCAGTGCCTCTTTGGAAAGCGATGGCTCGCTTGCCTGACCCTGCTTGCGATTCTTGTTGCGCTGGTTGTTCTGTCTACGATCGCGAGAAGGACGCTCCTGGTTGTTGGCGTGTGCGTTTTCCTGTGTCTTCTCGCCCTCCTGAGCCGCTTCTTTTGGCTCAGCATTACGATGTCGACGACGTGCTGCGCCCGTACGAGAACGCCCTGGACGCTCTGCTGGAGCTGCATCGGAATCTGCTACTGCACCAGAAGCCTGCTCCTGAGCTGCACCATCCTGCTGCTCAACACTACCCTGCTCTTCAGCAAAGTTCTTCTGAGCCCTATTGGTATTCTGGCCAGCTGCACCCTCTGCCTCTGCTTTAGTAAAGGCAGGAGCCGGGGTTAACTCCGCAGAAGGCTGAGTTGCGTCCTGAACAATCTTGGTAAGGCGATCAGTGTCTACAACGTCAGAAGAAACCTTGCCGCCTGCCTGGACCTGAGCCAGAACCTCTGCCTGTGCAACTTCAAGAGCACGCTCATGAAGAGCACGCTCTTCCATCTCTTCTTTACTAGGACGACCACGACGGCGCTTTGGTGGCTCTGTAATGCCTGCTGCGTTCATAGCCTCTGCCACAACAGCCTCTACCGCACGGCGGGCCTCGGTCTCTTTTTTAGTTGGACGACCGCGACGACGCTTAGCAGTGGAGGAATTAGAGGCCTTTTCTTCAGTTGTCTCAGAATTGGTATTTTCTGAAGTTGATTTTTCTGAATTACTATTTTCACTCTTACGAGGTCTACCACGTCTACGTGGTGCTGGAGTATTTTCTACATCATTTAAAGAATCATTTTGGACCGAAGATGTTTCGTCCGACATGTACAAACCTCTCTGTTTGCTCATCAAAATAATCTGTAATAATACGTGAGAAATATGATGAAGGGATAACAAACAAAATCAAATAGGTGCAAATCCAAAAGGAATATACCACGAAAATGCCCGCCTTATGATGAAAAAATAATAAATTTCACCATAAAACGGGCAAATGGGGATTTATAACCACTAACCCTTAAACCTCGAGAAACCCATCTTCTAGATTTCTTTAATCTGCATAAATCATTTAAACAGCTGTACGGCTCTTTCTTTTAACAATAATGTCTTCAATTTGCTGAACGATTTCTTTGATATAGGTCTTGCCTTGAGGTGTGAGCTCAACCATGGTTACTCTTCTTGAAAGAGCATCATCATGTTTGCGCTGCACCAAGCCACTTTCTGCCAAAGCAGTAAGAGACATAGAAACCGTTGGCTGTAAAAGACCAAGTGCATCAACAATCTCTGTAATAGAAAGAGCGTCTTTAGGAGAATCTAGAATCGCAAGAAGCACCATATCTGCTGCCCTGCAATACAGAGCTCCCATAGCATCAACATACATGACAATACGCTCAAATGAAGTACGGGAAAGTGCCTGACCAGGTGCAATACGAGCACAGGTGAGCTTAGACAGCTCCTCAACTGCTTCTACACCCTTTTCTGTAATGATGCACACTACATTGCGTCGATCAATGGCGCCTTCATCTCTCTTGATGAAACCAAGCCTTGCCAGGTGCGAGGTACGATGAGTAATCGTAGGACGAAGAGCACTCTGATACTCGGCAATTTCTGAAGTCTTAACAGGAGCGCCCTTCACATTGAGGCGACACAAAATAGCAAACTCTTCAAACGTGAGTCGTCTGTTAGCAGGCACCACTCTTCTAACCAAGTTGTAAGACCTGCGAATGGACATGTACTCGCGAAGTTCCATAGAGACCTCCACTCTTATGCCCGAACCATTTACTATTTGCTCGCATAATGAGTATACCCCTAAAAAACACGTGTTAACGTGGGGACAAAACAATAGTTAGTCAAAAATATGTTAGAAAATGGTGCTTATATGACATCAAAATAGGCTTTTATATGCTGAAATATAAAATTTAAGTAATAAAAATTAATTTTATTATCTCTTTTATACATTAAAAAATTTTTTACATAACGGAGAAATGTGTAAATTATCTGGAGAAATTCACTAAAGATACCGTGCAGGTATTCAATACTTGCACGGTATCATGACAAAACAACATAGTTAGCTATCGTTTACATTGTTTCAGGAGCAGAAACGCCAATCAGATCAAGAGCAATTGCAAGTACGCGACGAGTTGCATCACACGCAGCAAGACGAGCCTTAGAAAGCTCTGCGTCCAGTGGGCGTCCTTCAGAAGGAAGTACCTGGCAAACGGTATAGAATGCGTGGAACTGACCAGCAAGCTCTTCAATATAATGCGTAATGCGGAATGGTGCCCTATCGCGAGCACAACCCTCAACAAGACCTGGGAACTCAAAAAGCTTACGGGCAAGCGCCTGCTCAGCGGCATCAGAAAGTAGTCCAAGATCAACCTTAGAACCAATAGCCTTATCTGCAACAGCGTCCATACCAAGCTCCTTTGCCTCATCAAGGTCAACGCCAGCAGCACGACGCAAAATGGAACAAATACGAGCGTGGGCGTACTGAACGTAATACACAGGATTAGAGCTGTCCTGACGCTTTACCTGCTCAATGTCAAAGTCAATCATCTGGTTGGAAGACTTTGAAACAAGGGTGTAGCGCGTTGCATCAACACCAACCTCGGC
>CAUORV010000057.1:0-8078 GCA_963507085.1 uncultured Atopobium sp. | reverse complement strand
TTGCTTGGTGACAAATATTGAAATCTCCACTAATAACTATTTTGGAAGTTTTCTTTTCTTTCTAATGCCTTCATCAGAAGATTTCTTTACTTTTACTACAAACCTTATATCAAATAAAAATACACTGCCACACCATGTTCATCCAGCTGATATTGAACAAATTTATACACTTTATACTCAAATTATCATTACCTATTCCGAAAGAAAACCAAATTGGGAAGCTATTGTTACTTCCTTGCTTATAGCGCTTATTACCTGCCTTTCTCCTGATGCTCACTATACGTTCACTCCAGGTAACACTAATGAGACGGTTGCTCTTATCCTTAATGAAATTACTGCTCATTCAGAAAGTATTACACTTGCTAAGCTTTCAGAAAAATACTCATATACACCAACTTATCTTTCTGAACTTCTCAGACAAAAATGTGGCAAGACTTTTTCTGAACTTGTTTTAGAACAAAGAATGGAACGAGCAAAAACGCTGTTAATTCATACCAAATTACCTGTCTCTACTATTTCTTCAATGATTGGCTATGGAGGAACAACAGAGTTTTATAGGAAATTTAAGGACTACTTTTCTCTTACACCACGTGAAATGAGAAGCGAAACTTTTTAGTCATATTACAACTGTGGACAAATCTCTTCTCCTACAGAAGTTCTTCCCATAGACATAGTGCTCTGAGAGAGTAGGGCTTCTTGCAGGTCTTTTGGTAGCGTGTCTGCTACCACGATATTCTCGCCCGTAAAGGGGTGTTCAAACTGAACATGCCAGGAGTGTAGAAACTGCCTGTTAAGGCCAAGGTTAAGGCTTGTATCTTTTTTACCGTAGAGCTGATCGCCAACAACTGGATGACCAATGTGGCGCATGTGAACTCTAATCTGGTGTGTGCGGCCTGTATAGAGATGGCATTCAAGAAGCGAGTAGCCCTCGCCTTTTTTGCCTGCTTCAAAGCGCTCAAGCGTTCTGAAGGTGGTAATGGCTTCCCGTGCGCCGGGAGCATCTGATACGGTCATTTTGAGGCGGTCTCGCGTTGAGCGCGCAATGCCTGTTTCAATAGTGCCAGAATCATGGGCAACATAGCCTTGTACCAGCACAATGTAGCGTCGGTCAAGCACGCGCAGCCTAATGAGGTCCTGAAGGGCCTTTTGAGCCTCATCTGACTTTGCGGCCAACATAAGACCAGATGTGTCCATATCAAGACGATGCACAATACCGGGACGTTCTTCTCCCTGAAGCATTCCTAGGTGCTCGTAGCCACAATGGGCTACCAGGGCGTTTGCCAGAGTGTCATCAACATGGCCAGGAGATGGATGACATACTAGGCCAATCTGCTTGGAGAGCACTATGAGGTACTGGTCCTCAAAGCGAATATCAAGGGGAATGTCTGGGTTTGGACGTAAAAGTCCCGTTTGAGGCTCTGCGTCTGGAAGCGATACCAAAAGTCTATCGCCCAGCATAAGTTTTTCTGACTTAGACGTAGCCAGCGTAGCGTTGATGGTTACTCTTCCCTCTTCTACCAGCTTGACGCAGGCACTTCTTGAAGGAAGTGTATCTTGAGCAGAAAGAAACGCATCTAATCTGACACCGTCTCCTTCTGGTCCAACCAGTATGTCAACAATACGCTCATTCATTGCCGCTACCCTGTTGCTGCTTTTTGTCCCAGATTATCCAGTACACAAAAGCAATAAGGATGCCGCAGGTCACGAAAATGTCCGCCACATTAAACACGGCAAAATTAATAAATGTTGTTGCAAAGAAATCAGTAACCTGACCATACAAAACACGGTCAATAGCGTTACCAATTCCGCCACCTGCGACGCCTCCCAAAAGTGCAATAAGTGGCAACGGGAGGTTCTTCTCGCGAACTACAAAGCCCACAAGAGCGGCAATAACTACAGCAGTAAGAGCTACAAAAAAGAGGGCGTTTCCAGAGCCCACAGAAAACGCTGCACCAGTGTTGCTTACATGGAAGAGCTCCATAACACCGGGGATAAACGGCATTGCAGTTCCCTCTGGAATTGAGGTTCTCACCCAGAGCTTAGTTACCTGGTCAAGCGCGCAGGCAACAGTGCCCGCCCCGCAGAGAACTGCAAGGCGGGTCACTAGCGTGTGAGTTGTATGTTTCTGCTGGTCGGTGTTCATTTACGCAACAACGTCGTGGCAGCGGTGGCAGAGGTGATCCTCGCCAAGCTCGCGATAGTTCCAGCAACGGTCACAGCGCTCGCCGTTTGCAGGATAGACGCTTACGCTTAGCTCAGAGCCCTCAGAAACAGTAACCTCAGAGCAGACAAATGCCTCAGCAAAGTCAAGGCCGGCGTGAGAAATGGATGCAGCCTGCTCAGGAGTAAGCGTAACCTCGGCACGTGTAGCCTGGGTGGTCTTCTCGGTAACTACGCCAGCCTCAAGAGCAGTCTCGTATGCCTTGGTGTAGGCAGCGCGAGCATCAACCAGTACCTGATATGCAGGAAGCAGTGAGGTGTACTCTTCGGTGGTCATAGGAGCCTTATACCAGTCGAGAAGTGCGGCGTACTTCTGGCCGTCACGCATAGACTCTGGCAGGAACTGCATAGCCTCATCAGTGGTGTAGACCAGAATTGGCTGCAGGTCATGAACAAGCATGGAAAGAATCTCTGCCCAGACGGTCTGAGCGCTTCTACGTGTTGCAGAATCTGCAGCATCGCAGTACATACGGTCCTTAGTTGCGTTCAAGTAGCCATTGGAAAGCTCAATGATGTAATCGTAGAGGGTACGGAAGACATTGTTAAAGCGATATCCCTCGTAAGCCTCGGTAACTGCAGCATGAACCTCGCACATACGGGCAAGAACAAGACGGTCGTACTCTTCAAGGTCTGCCACAGCAACTGCATCAGTTGCAGGGTCAAACTGACCCTCAAGCTCTCCAAGAAGGAAGCGCAGGGTGTTTCTGAACCTACGATATGCGTCGCCTACCTGAGAAAGAATGGCATCATCGCAAGGAACGTCAGTTGAAGTATCAACAGAAGCAACCCAAAGACGCAGGACGTCTGCACCGCGCTCAGCGCAAACGGCGTTTGGATCAATGACGTTGCCCAGAGACTTACTCATCTTGCGACCCTGACCATCAAGCGTAAAGCCCTGAGAGACAACAGACTTGTAAGGAGCAACACCGTAAGCACCAACAGAAGTCATCAGAGAGCTCATGAACCAACCGCGGTGCTGGTCAGAACCCTCAAGATACATATCAGCTGGGAACTTAAGGTTTGGACGATGCTTACAAACAGCAGTGTGAGAAACGCCAGAATCCCACCAAACGTCCAGAATGTCCTTGTTAGCCTTGAGGTTATGGCCACCGCACTTAGGGCAGACGCAAGCGTCACCTAAATAGGTCTTAGGATCGTCGGTAAACCAAGCATCAGAGCCCTTCTCGCGGAAAAGCTTGATGACTGCGTCAAGCGTCTGGTCATTAATGACGGTCTCGCCACAATCCTCGCAGGTGAAGGCTGGGATTGGAACACCCCAGTTACGCTGCCTGGAAATACACCAGTCAGGACGGCCCTCAACCATGGAGCCAATACGTTTAACAGCATTTGCAGGATAGAACTTAACCTTTGTAAGCTCCTCTGCTGCCTGCTGACGCAGACCAGTCTTATCCATGGAGACAAACCACTGGCTTGTTGCACGGAAGATAACAGGCTCTTTACAACGCCAGCAGTGTGGATAGCTGTGGGTAATCTCTTCTGCAAGAATGAGTGTTCCACGGTCTTTGAGCCACTGGACAATGACAGGGTTAGCCTCATTGACTTCCATGCCAGAGAAGGGGCCGCCAGTACCTTGACCGTCACCCTTGAAGAAGTGACCGTCATCATCTACAGGCATGGTCTGTGGAATATCAAAGCGAACACCAGCGTTGTAGTCGTCTACACCGTGGCCAGGAGCGGAGTGAACAACACCAGTACCATCGTCAAGGGTTACGTACTCTGCGTAGATAAACTTACCAGTGTTACCAAGGTCACCAAAGATTGGCTGCTTGTACTCATTGCCGGCAAGCTCAACACCAGTCTTCTTCCAGGTGTTGTCTTCTGCATCCTTGGCAAGCTTCCAATCGGTATAACCAAACTTGGTAGCAGCCTTCTCTGCAAGAGCCTCAGCAACAATCTCTACGTGTCCATCAGGAAGCTCAAGAGCAACATAGTTAGCTTCTGGGTGCAGAATAACTGCCTCGTCTGCTGGCATAGTCCAAGGAGTAGTAGTCCAAATGTCTACCCAGGTCTTACCAGCATAAGCCTCAAGACCCTCTGGAACTGTGGTTAGCTCAAAGCGCACAAAAATAGCAGTTGAGGTGACATCGTGATACTCAATCTCTGCCTCAGAAAGAGCAGTGTGGTCATGAGTGCACCAGTGAACAGGCTTGGTGCCTCTGTACACAGAACCCTTGTCATAGATGGCCTTGAAGATCTCAATGTCTGTAGCGTCGTAATCATTGACGTAGGTGAGATAGGGATTGTCCCACTCACCCAACACACCAAGGCGCTTAAAGCCCTGACGCTGAGTATCTACCTGCTCAACCGCCATCTTGCGGCAAAGCTCACGGATCTTCTCGGTAGATAACTGATTGAACTTCTCTGTGCCAAGCATCTGCTCAACCTTGTGCTCGATTGGCTGACCATGGCAGTCCCAACCAGGAACATAAGGAGTCTGGAAGCCCTGCATAGCCTTATAGCGGTTGATGATGTCCTTGGAAATCTTATTCTGTGCATGACCCAGATGAATTGGACCGTTTGCATAAGGAGGTCCATCGTGAAGGACAAACTTGTCATGTCCCTCATTCTTCTTCATCAGGAGTTCATAGACGTTGTTTTGGTCCCAATCAGCCAAACGCTGAGGCTCGTTCTGCGCAAGTGATGCGCGCATAGGAAAGCCTGTGTTTGGCAGGTTGGTGGTCTTTTTGTACTCGTTTGCCATCAAGCACAACCTTTCTGGGCACAAATAAAGCGCCCGTCCCTCACAGCTGGGACGAAGCGCCACAATACACTTCGTTGTAACCACCCAGCGACGGATATGTCCGTTTACTCGGCTGGCCTGTCACGGCGACCATTTCCGGCAGCATCTACTAGTACAAAACCTGTACGTTTGAACTGCAGCTCCGAGGTGATGTTCACACGGACGCAAATGCGGACTTCCACCAACTCCGCTCGCTTGAGATTTGCGCTACCCAGCTACTGTCCTCATCACAGCTTGTGCTAGTAATACTACCACGTCTTGTACTCATTGAACTAAGTAATACGTACGCGTAAACCGTTTTTAACAAATTACACGGAATTCAAATTTTAAATTTTTATAGAAATAAAAAAAGAAGAGTGGGTACAACAAACCTAATATCTAAGTGAGCTCATATCACATTTGAGCCAAACAGGTAAAGGGACGTGTATGGCAGATAACAATAACAAGCACCGTAGATCTATGTCGATGCTACTCTATATTGCAGTAGCCATCTTTGTATATCTCCTGCTTAGCAACACATTATTACCTGGACTTCTACGTCAACAGGTACAAACTGTCTCGTACAGTGAGTTCCTTAACAAGGTTGACAATAACGAAGTTACCAAGGTAGACCTTAATACAGGTAGCAGAAACATTAGGTTCACAACTGGCTCTGGAGATTCCGAGAAGGTCTTTGAGACCACACAGTTCCCTAATGATGCAACACTGGTTCAGACGCTTAGAGACCACAAAGTTGATTTCTCGGCTTCTATTCCTGACAACTCTACAAATATGTTGCTCTATGCCCTTATTCAGTATGGAATCCCTCTTGTCATCTTCTTGGGCATTGGCTACTTTATCAACCGATCTCTTAAACGCGCCATGGGTGACGATGGTCCTTCCATGAACTTTGGTGGCGGCTTTGGAGGTCTTGGCGGCAATCTTGGTCGCTCAAGCGCCAAAGAAATCAAGGGAGAAGACACAGGCATTACGTTTAAAGACGTAGCTGGTCAAGAAGAGGCTAAAGAGTCTATGCAAGAGATTGTTAGCTTCCTTAAGACTCCTGATAAGTACAAAGAGATTGGTGCTCGCTGCCCTCGTGGCGCCTTGCTTGTAGGTCCTCCAGGTACTGGTAAGACCCTCATTGCTAAGGCAGTTGCTGGTGAGGCTGGTGTTCCTTTCTTCCAGATTGCTGGCTCTGAGTTTGTTGAGATGTTTGTTGGACGCGGTGCTGCAAAAGTCCGTGACCTCTTCAAGCAAGCAAATGAAAAGGCTCCTTGCATCATCTTTATTGACGAGATTGATGCGGTTGGTAAGCGCCGTGATGCTTCTCTCAACTCCAACGATGAGCGTGAGCAGACCTTGAACCAACTACTCTCTGAGATGGACGGCTTTGATAACCACAAGGGTATTGTTGTTCTTGCAGCAACCAACCGCCCTGAGACCTTGGACAAGGCACTTCTGCGTCCTGGCCGTTTTGACCGCCGTATTCCTGTTGAGCTTCCAGACCTTAAGGGTCGTGAGGCAGTTCTTCAGATTCACGCCAATGATGTAAAGATGGAGCCAGGCGTTGACCTCTCTATTATTGCTAAGTCCACACCAGGCGCATCCGGTGCAGACCTTGCAAACATCATCAACGAGGCAGCTCTTCGTGCTGTTCGCTTTGGTCGCCGTCGTGTTACCACCGAAGACCTTGCTGAGTCCGTTGACGTTGTTATTGCCGGCGCAAAGAAGAAGAACACTGTTCTTTCTGAGCACGAGAAGGACGTTGTAGCCTATCACGAGACCGGCCATGCAATTGTTGGTGCCATCCAGAAAAACGATGCTCCTGTTACCAAGATCACCATTGTTCCTCGTACTGGCGGAGCTCTTGGCTTTACCATGCAGGTTGAGGATGATGAGCGTTATCTAATGAGCAAAAGCCAGGCAATGGATGAGATTGCTGTTCTCTGTGGTGGACGCGCAGCTGAAGAACTTATCTTTGGCGAGATGACCAATGGTGCTTCCAACGATATTGAGCGTGCAACAGCTATTGCTCGCGCCATGGTTACGCAGTACGGCATGTCTGACAAACTTGGCATGGTTACCCTCAGTCAGCAGCAAAGCCGCTATCTTGGTGGTGGCTCTTCCCTCACCTGCTCTGAGGCAACAGCTGAAGAGATTGATGCTGAGGTCAGGCGCATTGTTGAAGAGGGTCACCAGCGCGCACTCCAGACGCTTAAAGAGAACCGCTTCAAGCTGCATGAGATTGCTCACTACCTGCAAAAGAAGGAAACAATCACCGGCGAGGAGTTCATGAATATTCTCAAGCGCGAGAATACCTTTGCACCAGTAGTTGAGAACACCAATGAGGAGAGTTCCTCTGCTCCTTCAGCAGAGTAATCATCTCTTATAAGCAAAGTCTAACGGCCATCTGCGCTTGTAGATGGCCGTTTTTTGGACCGTATGTAAAGGTTTCCTACTCAAGTTATCGAGCAAAAAGCTCCCAAAAGGCAACAGCAGATGACGCTGCAACGTTCAGAGAGTCCACCTGATGTGACATAGGAATGATGGTAGTAACGTCACAGGACGCAATAGTTTTCTTATCAAGTCCATACCCTTCACTACCAAAGAACAGCGCGGCTTTTTTGCCTTCTACCAGCTCTTTATTTAAAGGTACTGCAGAATCTGTAAGTGCAAGAGCGCACGTAGTAAAAGAATGAGCTTTAAGCTTTTCTATAAGATCTAGCGATGTTGTCTCTTCATCCAGGCGAGCCCAAGGCACATTAAGAACCGTTCCCATAGAAACGCGCAGAACTCGTCTTGAGAGGTTGTCAGCACATTTAGCTGTCAAAATAACAGCGTCTACATTGAGAGCTGCCGCTGATCTAAAGACTGCACCTACGTTATTAACGTCAACCAGATCTTCCAAAACGGCAATATACTTAGAGGCGCTAAGAATCTTCTCTAGCGCTACTCCTTGAGGTCTTCTCATAGCGCAGAGCACTCCCCTATTCATCTTGTAGCCAATAAGCTGTGTGAGCTGCTCATCGGGAAGAATGAAGATAGGAGTATTGTCTGATAGAGGACGGAACTTCTCGACAATTTGCAAAATATTATCTGTATGAGAAGTATTTGC
>CAUORV010000056.1:0-8175 GCA_963507085.1 uncultured Atopobium sp. | reverse complement strand
TGTCTGAGTGGTTTTGCCGGTTTTTCTCGCCATGTCTGAGTAAATTTACTCAGACATGATGCAGTATTCAGGCTCAACATTTAGGGCAACGTAGTCTATCTTTCATGCGCCTGATTTCATCAAAGATTCTGTAAATTTTGCCTAAAAATGTAAAAGAAACTGTGGATTTGCCTGATTTTGTTAAAGAATCTGTACCTCAAATACAGATTCTTTGTACTTTTCAGGCGTGAGATGGCGAGAAGAGCGCTTGGCGAGAAACCCGTGCGCTCGGGTGTTGGGCCACGGAGTTTCTGGCCATGAAAAAGACCTGGCACCGTGTGGTACCAGGTCTTTTGTGATTGCATGTTAGCTTGCTGTGTCAGCTGTAACTGAACTGCGAGCCAAAGCTACGCCAGATGAAACCGGCGGACTAGCCGAGGTGCTTGGTGATGGAAGCAGCTGCTACCTTACCAGCGCCCATTGCCAGAATGACGGTTGCAGCACCAGTTACGATGTCGCCGCCAGCCCAGATGCGAGGATCGGAAGTGCGGCCCTCTTCGTCGGCCTCAATGTAGCCCCACTTGTTGAGCTTGATGTCGCCGATCATCTTTGCGAATGGGTTAGCGTTAGTGCCGATTGCAGAAATTGCAACGTCGCAAGGAATGTCCTCGATAGCACCCTCGATAGGTACTGGACGACGACGTCCGTCAGCGTCAGGCTCGCCGAGCTCCATCTTCTGGACGCGAACTGCGCAAACTGCGCCGTCCTCGCCAGCGACAAACTCGAGAGGGGAGACGAGAGGAAGAACCTCAACGCCCTCTGCCTTTGCGTGGTGCAGCTCTGCACGACGAGCAGGCATCTCTTCCTCAGTACGACGGTAAGCAATGATTGCGCGCTCAGCGCCAAGACGCTTAGCAGTACGGACAGCATCCATAGCAACGTTGCCGCCACCAAAGACAACGACGTTCTTGCCGTGCTTGGTTGGGGTATCGTACTCAGGGAAGTTGTTAGCCTTCATGAGGTTAACGCGGGTGAGGTACTCGTTTGCAAAGAAGACGTTAGGCAGGTTCTCACCAGGGATGTTGAGAAGCTTTGGAAGGCCAGCGCCAGTTGCAATGTAGATTGCATCAAAGCCCTGCTCAAAGAGCTCGTCTGCATCGGTGATACGACCGACAACAGAGTTGAACTCAAACTTAACGCCCAGCTCCTGAAGGCCGTCAATCTCACGCTTAACAACAGCCTTTGGAAGACGGAACTCAGGAATACCGTAAACCAGAACGCCGCCACCAGTGAAGAATGCCTCAAAGACGGTAACGTCAAAGCCGTTACGAGCAAGCTCGCCAGCGCAAGCAATACCGGAAGGACCGGAGCCTACAACTGCAACCTTCTTGCCGTTCTTTGGAGCAACCGCAGGCTTGGAAGCAAGCTCTGGCTGGTCACCAAGGAAGCGCTCAAGCTGACCAATAGCAACTGGCTCGCTGCGCTTACCCATGATGCAGACGCCCTCGCACTGGTTTTCCTGTGGGCAAACGCGGCCACAAACTGCAGGAAGCATGGAGGACTCACGGATGATATCAAGGCCGCGACCAAACTCTTCTGCACGGATAGCCTCGATGAAGCGAGGGATGTTGATGTTTACAGGGCAACCCTGAACACACAGTGGGTTCTTGCAATCCAGACAGCGGTTTGCCTCTGCAATTGCCATTTCTTTGGTGAAGCCCTTGTCGACAGGGCGGAAGTCTTGTGCGCGCTCTGCAGCTGGCTCTTCGTTGTCAGCTGTACGAGGTGCCTTGACATTTGGAATGTAGCGACCGTTTACTTGTGGCATGCGCACCTCGTCTCCTCGTAAGCCTTGATGGACTGGCCTTCCTCGGTGAGGTAGGCTGCCTGACGTGCACGAAGGTCATTCCAGTCAACCTTGGTTGCATCAAAGTCAGGACCATCAACGCAAGCAAACTTGGTTTCGCCGCCAACCTCAACACGGCAGCAACCGCACATACCAGTGCCGTCAACCATGATTGGATTCAGGGAAGCGATGATAGGTGTGTCGTACTTCTCGGCAGTGAGAGTGGAGAACTTCATCATTGGAACTGGGCCAACGCAGAATACGCGGTCGACCTGCTTGTCCTGCAGAAGACGCTCGAGAGGTGCAGTTACAACGCCCTTCTCGCCAAGAGAACCGTCGTCTGTGGTGATGTGGATGTGATCGTCGTCCAGAATGGAACGGAACTGATCCTCAAGCAGCAGCAGCTCTTTGGTACGAGCGCCCATGATTGCGTGGACCTCGCGGCCAGCTGCTACGAGCTGACGAGCAACAGGGAAGGCGATAGCCAGGCCAACGCCGCCACCGATAACTGCCCATTTGCCCTCGCCCATCTCGGTAGGCTCACCCAGAGGACCAGTGACGTCCTGCAGGAAATCACCAACCTCGTAGGTAGAAAGCATTCTGGTGGTTTTGCCGATTACCATGAAGATAAACTCGACCCAACCCTCCTCAGGATTCCAATCCGCAAAGGTAAATGGAACGCGCTCGCCACACTCATTTGCGCGGACCATCAGGAACTGACCAGCATGTGCATGCTTGGCCATCTGTGGTGCCTCGATGCGGAACTTGAAGACCTTCTCGGAGAACTGAGTCTTTTCGAGGATCTTATACATTCAGCGGTACTCCTCTCCTAACACAACAAAACTGCGAGTGAGTTGACGCGCCGCACTACAGTGTGCCTTCTGGCGAGAAGACAGTAGCAGGTGACGCATGCATCTCACGCATACGAGTCTGGGTAACCCGTATTCGCAAACAACATATCTATTGTACTATTTGCGCATGATGCAAGACATGAATAATTCATGAATGAGCATAAATATTTCGTAGAATGTTTTGCCTGCTAGCTGCGGAGGGTGGGCGAGAAGATCGGTGGGGCTGCGCGGCCGCTAGCTGCGGAGCGCGGTGACTGCTAGCTGCGGAGGAGCTGCTCCACCTGATCTGCGGCCGCCTGAGCGGTGACCAGGAAGTCTTCCAGGTTGTTTCCTTTGAGCTCACGCAGAACGTAGTCTGCCACCGGCATCTTTCCAGGAGGGCGACCGATGCCAAACTGCAGGCGCATAAAATCCCTGGTCTGGAGCTTGTCAGCGATGGAGCGCAGGCCATTATGCGAGTTGAGTCCGCCACCTTCTTTGAAGTTGAGCTGTCCTTCTGCAAGGTCAACCTCGTCGTGAATGACCAGGATTTGCTCAGGTTGAAGGTGGTGCGCACGAGCTAGTTTGGAGAGGGGACCACCGCTGGTGTTCATGAAGTCCTGAGGTTTGGCTAGGAGCACACGGCGTTTCTCGCCAGATGCAGTGCCGGGAGCTGCAGGAAGAGTGATCTCTGCGACCTGGCAGCCCGCCTCGCTTTTCCAGTACGAGACATTGTGGCGTTCAGCAAGGGCATCGACCACGGCAAAACCGGCATTGTGCCTGGTACGCGCGTATTTCTCGCCAGGATTTCCCAGGCCCGCCACGAGCACAATTTTGTTACCGTGCATCGAATCTCCTTCTGTTTGAGATGTGTACGTTTATGATGGTAAGGGAAAACGACAGGTTCGACCAGCGTGAACTGCGCGTGCGACGCACCGCGGCGGACCGCGGCGACCAGCAGACCGTGACGGAGTGCAGCGAACCACGACGCGCAACGACCGACAGAGGTGCGGAGGCAAAATGAAGAAGATTCTGGTTACCGGATTTGAGCCTTTTGGCGGCGAGAAAATCAATCCAGCCTGGGAGGCTGTGAAGGCGCTGCCCGAAACCGTTGGTGGTGCCCAGGTGATAAAACTGCACGTACCTGTTGAGTTTGGCGCTGGTGCTCAGAAGGTTATCGACGCGCTTGAAGCGGAGCGTCCCGAGATTGTGCTTTGCGTGGGCCAAGCGGGTGGAAGAAGCAAGATTACGCCCGAGTTTGTGGGCATCAACTGGGCTCACGCGCGAATCCCCGACAATGCGGGCAAGCAGCCGCTCTCGCAGCACATCATCGATGGCGCTCCCGACGCGTATTTTGCAACGCTGCCGGTAAACGCCATGGTGGCTGCCATGAACCAGGTGGAGATCCCCGCGGCAGTCTCGTACACTGCGGGAACGTACGTCTGCAACGACGTCATGTATCAGGTCCTTCACGCGCTGGCCACAAGATTCCCGGAGACTCGCGGCACGTTTCTGCACATACCGTTCGCAACGGAGCAGGTTGCCGAGAAAAACGCTGCAGGCGCTGAGAAGGGCCTCGCTGCAGGCGAGAAAGCTGCCGCTGGCGAGAAGGCTGCCGCTAGCGAGAAGACCCACCAGGTTCCAAGCATGTCGCTGGAGATGATGACTCGCGGACTGCGGGTTGCGCTGGAAGCGGCGCTTGCAAACGACGTTGACCTCGCGGATTCCGAAAGCGGAACGACCTGCTAGAACTCGCACTGCTGTAAGGGCGGTTTGCGAGCGCACGGGTTTCTCGCCAGGCGCGAGGTGTGCGGGGTTCGTGGGGCGCTGCGAGCGCACCGGGTTTCTCGCCAGGCGCGCCTGAAAAGTGTAAAGAATCTGTATTTGAGACACAGATTCTTTGAGAAAAACCGGCAAATTCACAGTTTCTTTTACACTTTTAGGCAAAAATTACAGATTCTTTGATGAAATCAGGCACGTGAAAGATAGACTACGTGGCCCTAAATTTTGAGCCTGAAAACTGCATCATGTCTGAGTAAATTTACTCAGACATGGCGAGAAAAACAGGCAAATCGCTCAGACATGGCGTACTTTTCCGGCAAATCGTTCAGACTTGACGAGAAAATCAGGCTCGCATGAGACTCGCCCCCGCGCGACCCGGGCTCACACCGCTACCTGGCGAGAAACCCGGTCCACTCCCAGCGTTTCCACACAAGAAACCCGATATCCACACGAAATGGATACCGGGCTGAAATCACTTGCGACTCGCGCTCGTGTCCGCGCGCAACTGACCTGCAATCTTACAGGTTGAAGTCGCCGCCGAAGATGTCGGAGACAGGGCGGTCGGTGTAGACAGCGTAAATTGCCTCGGCAATCTCGTTTGCAATGGTAATCGTCTTGATCTTGGAACCTTCTTTGTTTGCAGCTGCGCAAGGAATTGCGTCAGTAACAACGCATTCCTCAATTGGGGCGCTATTGAGGCGCTCAATTGCAGGACCAGAGAAGATGCCGTGGGTTGCGCAGACGTAGATATCGCCTGCACCCATTTCCTTCAGCTTAACAACGGAAGCGCAGAGGGTGCCTGCGGTATCAATCATGTCGTCGTTAACAATGCAGGTCTTACCCTTGATATCGCCGATGATGCCCATAACAGCACTCTCGTTGTGGCGAGGACGGCTCTTGTGAGCAATTGCAAGACCACAGTCAAGGTAGTCGGAAAGCTTCTTAGCTGCTTTTGCGCGACCCATATCAGGGGAGACAACAACGGTATTCTCCCAGTCAAATGGCTTGTTCTTAAAGTAATCGCCCAGAAGGTAGAGAGCAGTCAGGTGAGAAACAGGAATATCAAAGAAGCCCTGAATTTGACCTTGGTGCAGGTCAAGTGTGATGACGCGGTCAACGCCAGCGTTCTCAAGCAGGTTTGCCATCAGACGAGCAGTAATAGGCTCGCGAGCAGCGGCTTTGCGGTCCTGACGAGCGTATGCGTAGTGAGGGATAACCACGGTAAAGCTGTTAGCGGATGCGCGCTTTGCAGCGTCAGCAACAATCAGCGTCTCCATAACCAGGTCGTTGACGTTGACGCCTGCCATAGACTGAATGAAGAAGACCTCGTCACCGCGGACAGACTCGTCAAAGCGAGCGTAGATTTCTCCGTTAGCAAACTTCTCGAGGAGAAGACCTTGTAGCTCTAGGTGAAGAATGTCTGCAACTTTTCGAGCCAGTTCAGGGTTGCCTGTACCGGTGTAGAGCTTGATGTTTCTAGCAACTAATAGCGGATCACTCAGGTTCTCGAACATCTAGTCCTCTTTCTCAAGCTTGTGACGCCTCTGGGCGGCGTATCCCTCAACAATTTTCTGCTCAGAGCGCTCGAGTGCAAGCGCATCTGCTGGTACATCCTTTGTGATGCACGAACTTGCCCCCACAAGTGCGCCATCACCAATTGAGACGGGTGCCACCATCATGGTATCGGATCCAACAAAGACGTTGTTGCCAATGTGTGTCTTGAACTTGTGGTAACCGTCGTAATTGCACGTAATTGAACCTGCGCCAATATTGACGCCAGAGCCCATGGTAGTGTCACCAATGTAGGAGAGGTGAGGAACCTTAGAGCCCTCGCCGATAGTTGAATTTTTGATTTCAACGTGGGTGCCTGCCTTGGCGTGAGGCATAAGGTGAGTGCCTGGGCGCAGGTAAGCGCGAGGACCGCAGGTAGCAAAGTCGTCTACCTGTGCGTTGATAGCTACAGTCTCGTCAACAACAGCGTCGTTGCCAACAAGCGTATCGGTCAGACGAGTGTTAGGGCCTACCACGCAATTCTCGCCAATTGAGGTCTTGCCGTAGAGCATAGTCTGCGGGAGAACCTCGGTGTCCATACCAAGCGTGACCTCGGGGCCAATCCAGACGGAG
Organism: uncultured Atopobium sp.; assembly: GCA_963507085.1. Lineage (GTDB taxonomy): Bacteria > Actinomycetota > Coriobacteriia > Coriobacteriales > Atopobiaceae > Lancefieldella. Next base: position 1,614 of record CAUORV010000056.1, on the reverse strand, counting down.
GTTGGGTCCAGCATGGTGACGCCCTGGCTCATCCAGTGCTCGTTGATGCGCTCCTGCATGATGCGGGTGGCAACGGCAAGCTCGGAGCGGGAGTTGACGCCCAGCGCCTCTTTGTAGTCGTCAACGTGGACGGCAGCAACAGGCTCGCCCTGGCTGACGTAAAGGCCCACCATGTCGGTGAGGTAGTACTCGCCCTGCACGTTGTCATTGCCGAGAAGATCGATGTTTGCGGTCAGTCTTCCGCCACAGAAGCAGTACACGCCAACGTTGCATTCACGCTCTTGCTCGCGCTGCTCAGGCGTAGCGTCTTTGTGCTCAATAATGGCAGTTACCTGGCCGTTAGAAGAAATGACGCGACCATATCCGGTTGGATCTGGTGGCGTCATCGTAAGTAACGTACATGCGTTGTGGTGAGCTTTAGTTTCTGCAACAAGGTCCAGAATAGACTGTGCGCGCAACAGAGATGCGTCACCGTTGATAACAACAACGGGTCCCTTGAAGCCACCAAGAGCATCCTTTACAACCTTGACGGCATGGCCGGTGCCAAGACGCTCAGTCTGGGCAACATACTCAAGGTTAGGGAAGCAAGAAAGTGCAGATTTAACCTCGTCAGCGTGGTTACCAACAACCACAATGACGCGGTCAGCGCCAGCAGTAATTGCAGCGTTGACACTCCACCAAACAAGGGGTTTATCTAGTAATTTGTGCACAATCTTAGGGTGGTGGGACTTCATGCGCGTTCCCTCGCCTGCAGCGAGGACAATCGCAGTAAGTGGCATACGTAAGCCTCCAAAGTACTTCGTATTACTCGATACGAGTGCGTCCCTACACAAAAGTTGCGTAAAAAATGGCTGGGGTAGTAGGATTCGAACCCACATTCCAGGCACCAAAAACCCGTGTCCTAACCGTTGGACGATACCCCAATGTAATCACTACGTTGGTTTTGTCCGCAACTCTATTAAGTGTATCAGCTTAGCGAGGCAAATGCTCCACAAATTGCATCAAGAACAAGAACTGCTAAAGTCTGCGCGTCTGCGGTAGTAAATGAGCCGTCTACGTTTGTTCCTTCTGGCAGCACAATCTTGATAGGGGAGCCCGTTGCATCAGCAGACTCAATGGCAGTGCGCAGTCTTGCTGGCAGCGTCTCGTTTTCCTCCATAGAAACAGAGCCAATACCAACCTGTCCGCGGGCGGGCATGCTTGGGGCATAGGCTGTGGTCAGAACCAAAATAGTGGCTGCATCAGTAGGGGAATCGGCGCGATCAATCATGGTCATGCCGCTTGCCTCGGTAGTTGCCTTAGAAAGGTTATAGACGCGAGCAGCTACGTTTCTAGAGATAGGATCTTCTCCCGTAATTGCAATGCAGGTGGTCTCAAGAACGTTTGCTGCACGCGCAAAGCCCATAGGACCCTGTGGATGAGGGCCTTTTGCCTGCTTACCAGACCAAACGTGGCGCAGACGCTCAATAGCATCGAGGGTATCCTGGAATGCCATACCGTCAGCAAGTTCGCCGACGCTCTCCTGGAAGAGCTTAACGGCCGCCTCAGTGTGAACACCGTAATGGCCATCAACTTTTCCGCACGAGAAACCCAAGATGTTGAGACGCTCTTGCA
>CAUORV010000055.1:0-8258 GCA_963507085.1 uncultured Atopobium sp. | reverse complement strand
CAAACGACTGTCCATCAGGAGAAATGGTGAGCATACCTGGGGTAATAGGGATGCGTGTAGCGGTTCCTGGAATGGTTGAGCCGTACTCATCAAAGCGAGCGCTCCAAAGTTCAAAAGTGCCTGGAACATAGGTAATCTCGGAAGGAAGGTCGCCGCCGCCCTGGTCGGATAGCTGGTCGTGTAGACGGACGTTGTGGAAGTTACCACCAGAGTAGTTGATACGGCCAGTCCACTGAATCTCGTTAGCGTTGCCCTCAATGATCTTGCCCCACTTGGAGAGGTACTCAGTTCCAATGGTGCCAGGAGCGGTAACGTCAAACGTTACCGGAACAGGGCTGCCGGAGACAGTAAAGACAAAAGACTTACCAGTACCTGTCTGAACACGCTGTGAATCAATGGTAAAGCCAAGTCGAGCAGTACCACGCAGGTCCGTGTGGTTGTTAACGTAGTTGGTAAAGACCACGCGCATGTTTCCACCAAAACCATCGGTACCAGGGGTGACGTGAGCCACTGCCATGACCTCGCCGGTTGCAGCATCAGTGATGTTGAAGGTAGACGCAGGGTGAGCTGCAGTAAATCTCATCTCGTTAGGCAGAGTGACGTCAAAGTAATCACCCGGCTCTACGTTTGCATTTGCAGAGGCGTCCCACGTCATTGCAATGGCATACACGTTTGCCTTGTTAACAACGGTAGTTGGGTTGCCAAAACGATCTTCAACCCTAAAGTCTGTAATGGTTGCGACAACCGCTTTAGGGGTGCCTGTAGCAGCTTCAGTGCTTGCAGTCTCAGCAAAAGCTGATTTTGCAGCAAGCGGAAGCGCCAGGACCAGCATGAAGACAAAACTTAACAGCTTAAACAGTCGTTTGTTCATCAGGACTCCTTTGCAATAGATACGTCTATTCTCACCTATTTCAAAGAGAATTTATTTGAGAATCTGCATATATCTATACTGCTTTTTAAAAGTTCAATTATTTATGCAGGTACAAGGAATTTGTGGTTTCTTTTTCTAATACCTTTCAAATAAAGTACAGGTAAATTCACAGGTTCTTCACAATTGTTCACAACGAACATTACACGCTACGAACAGCAAACCGTAATAAAAATGGATAAATATTACGTCTAACAAATCTAAATGCTGGACATTAATCACTTTTTATACATTATTCCGAATAGGTCATTTTTCTGTATGCATTAAGGAGGCGAGAAACCCGCAGGACTTGCAAACTAGACGGGTTTCTCGCCAAAAAAGAACGCCTTGCCACGAGGACAAGACGTTCATGAAGGTGTGTGGAGCTGAGTGCCCGCGCTGCTACGATTGCGCGTCAGGCTTACTTGCGACGCTTAAGTGCAACTGCGCTGCCCAGTGCTGCCAAAGATCCAAAGAGGACGCCTGCAACAGAAGATGCATCTCCGGTGTAGGGGAGGTTGGACTTCTTGCGAGACTTAGCAGGTTTCTCTGGAGTTGGAGGAACTTGGGTGTTAGTGACTACAAAGCCCTGAGTTGCGTCGCCCGTAATCTGGCTGGTGTAGCCGGCTACCTCGTCCTCAGAGATGGTGTAGGTAATCTCGGAGCCGTCAGCAGCATAAGCCTCAAGACCTGTGAAGGAATCCTGCCAGTTGTTGTCAGAGCTCAAGGTAAGGGTCTTGCCGGTGTCAACGCCGTTTGCAAGCAGGTGAACGGTTACTGCTCCGCCCTCTGCACCATTCCAGACCTTCTGTACAGGGATGTCTGCGTGAGCGTTCTTCTTGTTCTCAATAATCTTGATAGTGCCGGACTGATTGTCAACGTTTACGGTGTAAACGGTGGTGTCGCGCACGTAACCATCTGGAGCAGTGAGCTCTTCGATGGTGTAGGAGCCGGTAGTGAGCCTTTCGGAGGTTGCAGTTCCGTCGGCGCTTGTAGTAAGAGTCCAAGAATCAGCTGGGTTAGCAACGCTTGTTACCTTAAAAGTTGCGCCTGGAAGCTGGGTAGTTGCGTTGTCAGCATCAACCTTGATAATGCGGATGCGGCCGACAAGATTGCCGATTGCGCCGCCGGAGTTGTTTGGTGAGTAGTAAGTAAAGCCAATCTCGCTTCTTGGAGCACCGCCAGCGTTGGTAAGAACACCGTAGTTGTGCAGGGCCATACCTGGGATAAAGGTGGTGCGATACTGCAGGAGGTAACGCTGGCCCTGGGAGAAGTCAACGCCGCTCAGATTGAGGTGGTAGGAGTGACCGTCAGCTGCAATAGAAAGTGCACCATTAGGAATGGTGACCTCCTGAAGGTTGCTGTAGTTGCCGGTTCCATTGAAGTCTGCACGATACAGGTGGAAAGAGTTGGCAATGTAGGTTACAGATGAAGGAAGATCTCCGCCGTTTCTATCAGAGAGGGAGTCAGAGAACTCAACGCCAGTCATGTTAGCAGCGGAGTAGTTAAGACGAACGTACCAAAGTACCTCGGACTCGGTACCGGTAACAGGGCCGCCCCACTTGTTGAGCCACTCCTGACCAATGGTGTTCTTTGGACGGACAATCATGTTGAGAGGAACAGCGGTGCCGTTAACGCCAAAGTCAATGTGGGTGTTGTCACCTGCGTTGATGGCATCGCGGTCGTAGAGTGCGGACAGCGAGAAAGTACCCTTAATCTGAGTGTGGGTGTTTGCATAGTCTGTATAAACAACATGCAGGGTGCCGCCAAAAATGCTGCCTGCTGCTGGAGTTGGGTAAGCCCAAGCTACGGTTGCGCCGTTAGGATCTTTAACTTCAATTGGAGTTGTGTTTTGTGTGGCTGTGAACTGGACTTTATCGGGCAGGGTAATATCAAAATAGTCACCTTCTGCCACGGTAGAAGCGGTAGATTCCCAGTTGATTGTAATATGGTACAGATTATCAGTGGTAATCTCATTGACTGGTGTATAGGTATCATCAGCCACAGACATGCTGGTAATTTGAACCGGTGAAACAGTTGCAGCAGAAGCGAATGTTGCCACAAAAGTAACAACAATCATAAATGGCACAAGAAATGCACCTAGTCTGACCAGTACTTTTTTCATAAACCAAACTCCAATTCGTATTTCAAACGTGAGAAAATTATTGCAGATAGGTACTTAAAAACTGTTACCAGTTTTGGTCGTCACAAAACAATTACATTTCAAGTTAGAGTGTCTTTGACCTGCTCTTCTCGCCATATTTTGCGTTTTATAATTGTTAGAAATTAGTAGCATTTCTCGTCAGATTATAGAACTTTACCGTCTTTTGTTTGCGCAGAATAAGAAGACTTTTTGGCGCGCGCAATCTCTCGTGGTGTTATCGGCTGGTTGAAGGTATTATTAATAGCAATAAATTCGTGGTAGAGATATGTGTCCATACGTGTGGCATTGCGTTGGCGCAGAATCTAAGAGTGACCGGGAAACCGGAGAAGCGGAGTCATGCATGAGCGAGTCCAGGCCCAAGCAGTTTGTTGCAGTTCTAGACTTTGGTGCCCAGTACGGCCAATTAATTGCACGTCGCGTGCGTGATCTTAACGTCTACTCCGAGATTGTTCCTTGTGATATTTCCGCAGATGAGCTTCGTGAGCTCAATCCATCTGCGCTCATTTTGTCCGGCGGCCCTGCTTCCGTTTACGCGGAGGACGCGCCAAAGATTGACCCAGAGATTCTGGAGCTTGGCCTTCCTGTCTTTGGTTTCTGCTATGGACAGCAGATTATGGCGGTTACCTTAGGCGGCACCGTTGGACACACCGAGAAGGGCGAGTATGGCCCAGCTCATCTGACCCGCGCGGGGGAGAGCCGCATTTTTGACGGCACCGCTGAGCAGCAGACCGTTTGGATGAGCCACCGCGATGCTGTCTCTGAGGTCCCAGAGGGCTTTGCTGTTACCGCTTCTACCGACGTTTGCCCTATTGCAGCTATGGAAAACGCTGCTAAGAACCTGTATTCCACTCAGTTCCATCCAGAGGTCAACCACACCGAGTGCGGTTCCCAGATGCTTTCTAACTTCCTGTTCAATATCTGTGGTTTTGAGAAGACGTGGACCATGGACAACATCATTGAGCAGAAGGTGGAGGAGATTCGCCAGAAGGTTGGCGATGGCCGCGTCATTTTGGCGCTTTCCGGCGGCGTTGACTCTTCTGTTGTCGCAGCTCTTGTCCATCGCGCTATTGGCGATCAGCTGACCTGCGTGTTTGTTAACCACGGCATGCTCCGCAAGGGCGAGCCAGAGATGGTTGAGCAGGTCTTCCGCAAGCAGTTCAACGTGCCTCTGATTCACGTTCACGCAGAGCAGCGCTACGCAGAGCTTCTAGCTGGTGTTACTGAGCCAGAGATGAAGCGTCGCCTGATTGGTACTGAGTTCTGGAAGGTCTTCTTTGACGAGGCCCAGAAGCTGGATGGCGTTCAGTTCCTGGCACAGGGCACCATCTACCCTGACATTATTGAGTCTGGTGCTCGTAAGACGGGCGGCAAAGCAGCAACCATCAAGAGCCACCACAACCTGATTCCATTCCCAGAGGGCGTTCACTTTGACCTGATTGAGCCCCTGGACCACTTCTTCAAGGACGAGGTCCGTGCGCTGGGCGTTTCTCTTGGCCTGCCAGAGAACCTTGTCTACAGGCAACCATTCCCAGGTCCTGGCCTTGCTATCCGCATCATTGGCGACGTTACCCCAGAAAAGCTGGAGATTCTCCGCAACGCAGACGCTATTGTCCGTGAAGAGATTGATGCCTACAACGCCCAGCTCTTTGACGAGACAGGCGATCGTAACTCCGAGCACAGTGTGTGGCAGTACTTTGCGGTGCTACCCGACATTAAGTCTGTTGGTGTAATGGGTGATGAGCGCACATATGCCCGCCCGGTTATCCTGCGCGCTGTTGAGTCCAGCGACGCTATGACCGCTGACTGGGCAAAGCTTCCTTATGAGTTGCTGACCCGCATTTCTTCCCGTATTGTCAGTGAGGTTGCTGGCGTTAACCGCGTGGCCTATGACATTACTCCTAAGCCACCTGCGACCATTGAGTGGGAGTAGGACGACAGGGTTCTGACCTGCGATTTTGAGTGCCGCACTATGCCGCTGAGTTTCGTTTCGTACGAGAGTCATGACAAAGCCACCAGCGACGGAGATGAGTAAAAGCGATTAAAGAGCCTCCGTTCCCTGCGTTGGGACGGAGGCTCTTTCTTTGCCGTTTTACTCCCTTGTCTCCGTTCGGGGATTATTTCTTGCTCATTTAGGGCTATTCGCGCTGAAAGATTTTGACTAGCTTGGTGTCCTTTATTTCGTAGACAATGTCTGCGACGTTCTCGACCAGCCTCTTATCGTGGGAGACGAACACTATCGTTCCGGCATAGGCGCTCATCATCTGCTCGAGGGCTTCGGCGCTCTTGATGTCCAGGTAATTTCCAGGCTCGTCCATGAGCAAGATGTTGTATCTGCCCAGCAGCATCTTCGCGAGTAGCAGCTTGATGACTTCGCCTCCCGAGAGAACGCCAACGTCCTTTGTCAGGTCGCGCGGTCCGATTCCCATAGAGGCGAGGATGCCTCGAATTTCGGTCATGCTGTACTCGCAACCATCCTGCATGAACGAGATCGCAGACTGACGGGCGTCGAACTTGTAGCCTGTTTGCTCGAAGTAACCGATCTCTGCCTTGGGAGAGATGTTGATACCGTCGGCGCGTCGAGCGATTGCCTTCAGCAGGCTGGTCTTTCCTGTACCGTTGCCACCGGTGATGGCCACTTTGGCACCGAGCGGTATCTCGAATTTCGCGTGGTCATAGAGCATGCAGTTGCCGAAGCTCAAGCTGAAATCGTCTGCCGAGATGGGAAATTTACTATGCAGTTCCAGGGCCTTGCTCTGGCGGAACCGCACGGCGCGAATGCTATCTGGGGCCTCAATCCCTTCGAGCGCTTCGAGGCGCTTCTCCATGTCCTTAGCCGCCTGGTACATCCTCTTCTGTTTGGTGCCGGTTGCTTTCTGATGCCCCAATCGACCTGCATACTCGTTGCTTTTTTTCGCAGCCTTCCGCTTGGCGTCGACCTGCCGTGCTTTTTTCCGTTGTTTTTCGATGGCGGCTTCGAGGCGATCGCGCTCGCGCATCGCCTCTTCGTATCGAGTCGCCTGAGCTTTGCGCTCTTCTTCTTTCTGTCGCAGATAGTCGGAGTAGTCACCCCAGAATTCGGAAATACCGCCGTCTTTGAGCTCCCAGATCTTGTCTACCACCTGGTCGAGAAAATGACGGTCATGGCTCACGATGAGCAGAGCCCCATCAAATGCCTTGAGTTGTCCGACGAGAAGGCGGATGCCGTCTTGGTCGAGGTGGCTCGTAGGCTCGTCGGCGAAGATCGCGCTTGCATGCTGGGAGAGTGCAGAGGCAATCTTGGCGCGTGTTTCCTCCCCGCCGCTCATCGTCTCCTGCGCCACTCCGGCGACGTTGAGACGGGAGAGCATCTCACCACTGTCCTGAGCCGCATCAAGGTCGAGTTCATCGAGTTGGCCGATGAGGGCAATGCTGCCGAAGCGCCTGACGTCGGCGTCCGCAATGGTAAGATTGCCGCTCAGAATTTTAAGCAGGCTGGTTTTGCCTGCGCCATTGTCTCCCACCAAGCCGATGCGATCGTAGGAGTAGATTTCCAACTCTTCGATATCTAGGATATCGCGGCCGGCATATTCCAAAAAGATGTCTTTAGCTTTGACTATGAGTTCCATAGGTTGAACCGCCTTTTGTGTATTAGCCTTTTACTGGAAGCGCAGCCATGCCAAAAAAGATTGCTCACGTCGATTTTTCGCCTTTGCCCAATTGCCGGCGCGAGCGTTTTGACCTTGCGCAAGCCGGCAAATCCGAAAATGATAGTTGGCGACGAATAAGGAGCGCGATGTGGGATGTCGGCGCAATACCTCGTCGTCGCAAGGGCTTGAAGGCTGACGCGTGAACCGATGGCTGCCGCCTCTTTTTTTCGAATACTTGGGCTATTGAATCCGTCCGGTATCTCTTTTCCCCACGTTTCGGACGCTCGGAGCAAGCAGCATAGCCATCGCAAGCAGTACCATGGTCGCTCCAGAGCCGACGAACCATAACGGAGCTCCAAGCAGATCCGCAAAAACGGAGGGGGCCGCGAGGCCCATGGGCATGGCCCACGCCATGATGGTTCCGTAGAGGCCGAAAACGCGGCCTAGGTACTCAGGAGGTATCTGCTCCTGCATAAGGGCAGTCTGGGTTCCCGCGTACAACGGGGAGCATGCGCCCATAAGAAAGCTCGCCGGTAGGAAAACGGCGAACAGCGACGGGCCGATCAATCCGGATGCGATTGCGACGACGCCGAAGCCGGCGATCGCGGCGACCATGGTGAGCGACCTATTGCGGAACCCTCCCGTGGCCGCCAAAATGCCGGACCCAGCCAGCATGCCTGCAGAAAAAAGGATTTCCACCAAAGCGGCATCCCCCGTGCTACCGCCAAAATGCCCCAAGGTCATTATTGGGAACAATGCCGCGAGCGGAGAGAACGCGAAAGCGAAGACGAACCCGCACCAAAGAAGGGCGAACAGCCCCCTGTATCCCCTGATCAGCTTGTAGCCGTCCGAAATCTCAGAGAAAAGTTCTCGAACTTTATTGGAAAAGGACGAGCTGCGGTCGGCTTCGTCGAGTCCTCCTGCGTCTATCTGAGCGGCGAGGACAGCTAGAGAAGCGAAAAGCGCCCCCAGCACGTCGAGGGCAATCATGGCGGTAATGCCCGCCACAGGATAAATCACTGCCGCGAGCGCGGCGCCAAGAATGTATCCGGCGGACTGAATCGCCTGCATCACTCCCGATAGGCGAACGAGATGCTCTGGCGGGGCGAGATGGGGCGTGAGGGATTGGGAGGCCGGCGTGTAGAACGAAGTGCCAGCTGCGCGGAGAAACAGGGCGATGAGTATTGACCACGCAGGTAAGCTGCCGGCCAACGAGGCAATCGCCAAGGCGGCGCCCACCGCGGCAACGAAGAGGTCGGCGCCGATGAGAACACGTTTCAAAGGCAGCCTGTCGACAACGGCGCCCGCAAGGACTCCGAACAAAGCAATCGGCAGAAAGCCTGCTAACGATGCCAGGGAGAGGAGGGAAGATGATTCTGTCGTGAGGGCGATATGCCAAATGAGACCCATTTGGAGAATCAAGCTCGTCAATGTCGACACGAGCTCCCCGCCCCATACGAAACAAATCTTAAATTGCCATGAATGGCACAGCGAAACAGACCTGCGCCGAGAGGTTTCAAATATCATGGTTATGTCCAATCGTGAAATGGCGTGCAGAAAA
>CAUORV010000054.1:0-8309 GCA_963507085.1 uncultured Atopobium sp. | reverse complement strand
CATGCAGGTTCTCAAGGAAGAGGTGCGCGAGCGCATACTTGCCGCCGCCGTCCAGGTGTTCTACGAGAAGGACTTCCGTAGCGCGAAGTTGCAGGACATCGCGAGACTCGCAGACGTGTCGGTAAGCCTGCTGTACTCGTACTTCAAAAACAAGGAAAAGCTATTCGAGGGCGTCGTTTCGTCTGCTCCCTTCGACTTCAACCGGATTGCACGTGAAGAAGAATCTATCATTGCGGATAGACCCTCTGATAGGTACCAGATTGCCGCCGAGGGACCCCTGCTCAACATGCTGGCCCATCACAAGTTGCTGGTTATCCTAATTGACAAGAGCCAGGGTACCGCCTACGAGCATGCGAAGGACGATTTCGTAGAGAGCATCGAGCGGCATATCCGATACATGATGAATGAGCGTGCAGTTCTGCGCTACCCGGACTTGCTCGTCCACGTGCTCGCAAGCAACTTCGTGGAGAGCCTAATGGAGGTAGCCCGCCACTACAGCAGCGAGAATGAAGCTCGTGAGATGCTTGCGCTCATCGCCCAGTGCTATTACGAAGGAGTGAACTCCCTGTGACAGAATTTTCTGCCACCCCATTCGGATACCCTGACATTCAATATTGAATTTTGATTCAATATTGATATAGTTAGTCTAGTCGAACTGAGATAGGGCTTAATCTACTTACAATATCGAATCTAAATTTAATATTGGAGGAGAGATTCTATGAAAGACAAGAGGGAGCTGGTCAGGAAGATGACGGCGAAAAGCCGGCTAGCTGATGCCTTGCTTCTGACCAGGGCGGTTCTTGGGCTTGTTCCCACAGTTCTCGTAATCTTCCTTGTCCACCTGTTTTTGGAAGGGTCCCTCTCGCCCGCTGCAATTGCCTATGTCGCTGCGGGAATGACGGCATGTGTGGTGGCGAAGGCGTTGTGCATGTACACGGCAACATGGAAAGCACATCTGGTGGCGTATTCGTGCCTGACGGACATCCGCCTGCGCATCGTGCGCCATCTGAAAAAGCTCCCTCTCGGCTTCTTTCAGATCAGAAGGCCAGGAGACCTCGCGAACGTCATGCGTAATGACGTGGAGCAGGTGGAGGTGTACCTTGCCCACGGGCTACCCGAATCGGCCTCAGCCACTCTGTTCCCCGCCGCCGCGTTCGTCCTCATGCTTGCAGTGGACTGGCGGCTTGCCCTGTGCATGATGGCAGGTCTGCCCCTTATGTGGCTCGTGAAGAAGGCGGCGGCGCCCGCTTGGGCTAGAGGTTTCGAGATAGTAGCCCAGTACGCCTCCCGCATGCAGAACAGCCTTATGGAATATGTCGCCAACATAGCGGTCGTTAAGGCATTCGGAAAGGAAGAACGCAAGACCGATGAGACGGTCGGGGCGGCGCGTGATTACGTGAACTGGGCAACGAGCTCGATGAACGATGTCTCGGTCCCTATGGCTCTTATCGCTCTGTTCATGGAGTTCGGGACGGTACTCGTGCTGATTGTGGGAACGTGGCTTCTCTCCACGGGCGGTATATCCATCGAACGTCTTATCTTGGCCATGGTGCTCGCAGCCGCCTTCACTTCCTCAGTGGCCAAAACGGCGACCCTGCAACACTACCGCTTCATGTTCGACCAGGCTATGACGGGCATTGAATCGGTGCTGGGCGTCAAGCCCCCAAACCTCATCGAGAGCTCCGAGGAGCCTCGCATGGGAGACATAGAACTGCACGGAGTATCGTTCTCCTACCCGCAGAGCGAGGAAGACGGCAACGAGAGGAAGCAGGCTCTCGACTCGATAGACCTCGTGTTCCACAGGGGAAGCACCAACGCGCTCGTAGGTTCCTCGGGATGCGGGAAGAGCACCCTCGCGAGCTTAATCATGGGATTCTGGCAACCTGACAGCGGGCGCGCAACTGTGGGTGGACAGGACCTTTCCCAACTTTCCGAAAGGCAGGTGTCGAGACTCTTCTCCATAGTCCAGCAGGACGTGTTCCTCTTCAACCAGAGCATCGAGGAAAACATCCTCATCGGCCGACCAGGAGCAACGCATGAGGAGGTGGTCAAGGCAGCTAAAAGAGCGCGTATCCACGACTTCATCACTAGACTCCCGCACGGTTACGCTACGGTTCCTGGCGAGGGCGGCATCCAGCTCTCGGGTGGCGAGCGCCAGCGCATCTCGATCGCCCGAGTGATGCTGAAAGATGCCCCCATCATCATCCTTGACGAAGCGACGGCCGCGGTCGACGCCGAGAACGAGGCCCTCATACAGGAGGCGATAGACGACCTGTCTCGCGACAAGACTGTCGTGACCATAGCCCACCACCTGAACGCCGTTCGTGGAGTGGAGCAGATCGTCGTGATGAGGGAAGGCCGCATCGCCGGGGCTGGAACCCACGAAGAACTTATGTCTACCTGTCCTCTCTATCAGGAGATGGTTGCCAAGCAAAAGCAGGTGGACAACTGGGATATCAGGGAGGTCGTATCATGGTAAGAGAGATCCTAGAACGGATGACCCCCGCTGGCCGGCGCATGATGTTCATAAGCATCGCCGCATTCACGATTTATGCACTAACCAGCGTGGCAATGGCCTTCGTTATCCTCGCGGCTATCTATTCGGTCCTGGATGGACCGGTCGACCTCGCGCCCTACTGGGTGGCGCTCATCTGCCTTCTCCTCGTCAAAGGAGCAAGCAGTATTGTGGCAGACAAACAGAAGCATTGTGCGGGTTTCGACCTTGTGCTTGAGATCAGGATTGCCGTCGTCAGGCGACTGAAGTCGCTCTCCCTAGGATTCTACACGGGGGAGCGCCTGGGCGAGATTGGCGATATTGTTCATAAGGACATCGACAACATGGAGATGGTGGTGGGGCACCTATGGACGAGGATGGCAGCTGATTTCATCGTCGCGGCGATTTTGCTCGTGGCTGCGGTCCTCGTTGATTGGCGCATGGCGCTACTTACGGTATCAACCTTGCCCGCTGCGCTTGCGCTCCTTGCAGCAGGACTGAGGAAGGCCCAAGCCCTCGAAAGAAGATGCGGGGATGACGCGGCAGACATGACGAGCCTGTTCGTCGAGTACGTGAAGGGCATCCCGCTTCTGAAGGCTTTTGCTGAAAGCGAGGCCCTCGACCGTAGGCTCGAGGCGACGGTGGCGAGCTTCGGCGAGAGCAGCAAGGCAGCGTCGCGGAACATAGCGCTGGTCCTGTCCGCTTACAGTCTGGTAGCGGACCTTGCCTTCGTAGTCATGGCGTCGTGCGGTGCCCTGCTCGTGCAGAGTGGTTCTCTGCCCCTGTTCGTCTACATCGGCTTCATTATTGCGAGCGTGGAGTTCTACAAGCCCTTCTTTGCAATGGAGTCGCATTGGATGAACTATCTCAAGGTGAGGGATAGCTTCCGAAGGATAGAGAAGATTATCCGAGCGTCCTCTGTCCCCGAGCCCGATGAGCCGCGCGTGCCTACGTCGCACTCGATTAGGTTCAATCAGGTGCGTTTCTCCTATGGAAGGGACTCTTTTGAGTTGCCCGAGGCAACGTTTACGGTCCCCGAACATACTATGACAGCACTCGTAGGCGAGTCCGGGTCGGGCAAGAGCACACTGACCAACCTTCTGCTGAGATTCTGGGACGTAAATGCGGGAAGCGTGAGCATCGGCGGCGTGGACGTGAGGGACATCCCCTACGACGATCTTCTTGCCTCTATCAGCATCGTTATGCAGGATGTACGGCTCTTCGCGGACACCATTGAGGGTAATATCCGCATAGGCAAGGCTGATGCGACGCACGAGGAAGTGGTGGAGGCGGCCAAGAAGGCGTGCATCCACGAGTTCGTGATGTCGCTTCCACAGGGCTACGAGACGCTCATCGGGGAGAACGGCGTGGGTCTCTCAGGCGGGCAGAAGCAGAGGTTGTCTGTTGCTCGAGCGTTTCTAAAAGACGCTCCCATCCTCGTACTCGACGAGATGACGAGCAGTGTAGATCCGATTAACGAGGTGCTTATGCAGAAAGCCGTTTCTGCGCTCGCGCAGAACAGAACAGTGCTCGTGGTGGCGCACCATCTGAGCACTATCCGCTCTGCAGACCAGATAATCGTGATGCGACAGGGGGAAATTGTGCAGAGGGGTACCCACGAACAGCTCCTCGAGGAGAGCACCGGTTATTATCGGACTCTCTGGGAACGTGGGGCCAAGACGGAGGGCCAGGAATGAGCGCCTTCGCGCATATAACCCTCGACAAGGTGACGTTCCAATACGCGGGGAAGGATAGCGATGCTATCCACAGTGTCGACCTGGATATCCATGAAGGCGAGTTTGTGCTCCTGACAGGAAGAAGCGGCTGCGGGAAAACCACGGTCGCAAGGCTCATAAATGGTCTTATTCCTCATTTCTACAAGGGTGAGCTGGAAGGAACGGCGAGAGTCGGCGGAACGGAAACTCGCGAGATGGAAATCGGAGACATCGGAAAGATGGTCGGCTCGGTTTTCCAGGACCCGCGCAGCCAGTTCTTCATGACCGACACGACGAGCGAGGTGGCATTCGGCTGCGTGAACGCGGGACTGCCACGCAACGATGTAGCTCAGCGGGTTGAAAGCGCATTCCGACGCATGAACATTCAGTGTCTGCGGGATAGGAGCGTGTTCGAACTCTCGAGTGGAGAGATGCAGCTGGTGGCCATAGCCTCCTGCTATGCGATGGGGCCTTCCGTGTACGTCTTCGACGAGCCGTCCGCAAACCTCGATATGGAAGCCGTGGAGACCCTCAGGAAGACACTATCCGAGCTGAAACGCGAAGGAAAGACCGTCATCGTTCTGGAGCACCGCCTCTTCTATCTGTCTGACCTCATCGATCGGATGGTCGTCATTGAAGACGGTGCTGTATCCCACGTATACGACGCAGCCAGTGCGTTGTCCCTCGACGACGCCACGCTCGCCCATATGGGTCTAAGGAGCTTGCAGCTAAAGTCGGTGCTAAACGCTATGCCCGACCATAAGCCGACCTTGTCAAAGTGTGAGAATGCGGCCTTCGAGATAAATAATCTTACGTTCTCATACGGCTCACAGCATTCGACGAGGAGTGCCGGATCGACACCGCGCGACCCTCGCACCATCGGTCCGCTGAGCTTTTCCGCCCGATTCGGCGAGGTAATCGGAATCATAGGAGAAAACGGTGCGGGGAAGACAACTCTGTCGCGTCTGTGCTGCGGACTTGAGAAAGAGGATGGGGGCACCGTGTCCGTAGACGGCAGACCCCTTTCGCCAAAGGAGCGATTGGGGCGCATCCGACTAGTCATGCAGGATCCCGACTACCAGCTTTTCTCCGATAGCGTGCTGGGAGAGCTTTCGTTGGGTGGACGGAGAGACGCCGATGTCTGTGAGCGAGCACTCAGAAAGCTGGGGCTATGGGATATGAGGGAAGCTCATCCCGCAACGCTTTCGCGAGGGCAGAAGCAGCGCCTCACAATAGCATGTGCCCTCGTCGATGAGACTGCCACCTACTTCTTCGATGAACCGACGAGCGGCTTGGACAGGGAGAACATGGAGAGAGTCTCTTCCACGATTCGATCGCTCGCACAATCGGGAAGCGTCATATTCGCCGTCTCTCACGATCCTGAGTTCCTCCTCTCTGCCTGTGACCGCATTCTCCATCTGAGCGGTGGACTAATCGCTGGCGACTTCGCCCTTGACGGCTCGTCGCGAGAGAGGCTCTTGAGATCGCTTTGTAAAGGAGGTGTGCAATGGGGCGCTCATGCAGACGCATAGACCCGCGGACGGCTCTGCTCGCAACCTGCCTTCTGGGCATTACCGCAGTGATCTCCAACCGGCCGGAGGCAGCTCATGCGGCATGCGCTATCGGGGCCCTATGCGCGCTCGTCTCCGGGGCATGGCGGTCGTGCATCGCCCTATCTGCCGCCTATGGCTTCATAGCAGCCGTGATGGCACTTGCCGAGGGAGCCGGAAGTACAACTCTTATGACCGCTGTGGTCATGCTGAGCTACATGGCCCAGAAGTTCGTAGTTCTGGCTCTCCTAGGCGTCTCCCTTTCTAAACTGGCCTCGATGCAGGATCTTCTCGCTGCGCTGCAGTCTATGGGGGCTCCACAGGTAGTTCTCATTCCATTCATGGTCATTCTGCGATTCTTCCCAACTATACGCAGGGATGCCTCGCATCTCATGGAAAGCCTGAAGACGCGGCGCGTGCTCGCAGGAGGAGGGTTCGCATTCCGACACCCAGCTCTCACATGCGAGCTTTTGATAGTTCCGCTCCTCATGAGGAGCGTAAGGATATCCGACGAACTGGCGGCATCCGTGCTTGCCCGCGGCTTAGACGGCGAGACCCAAGCGACGGTGCTGCAGCCCCTGTCTTTCGGAAGAAGGGACGCCGTGGCAGCCGCTTTGACCCTCCTGGCAACTGGAGTACTTGCGTGGCTTCAATTTGGACCGCGATAGAGGGACTCAGGATGAGACTTGTCTCGTCAAATTTGTACGTCTTAAACCAGAACGGAAGAAAGGACTCATTATGAAAAAAGGCGAAACCTCGACCATAGGGGCTCGAGATCTCGTATCCATTGGAGTTTTCGGAGCGCTGTCCCTCCTAATTTTCTTCGTAGTAGGAGGCGTCGCTGGTCTTACCGTCGTGGGGACAGTCGCCAACATACCCATCGTCTGCTTCTTCACATCGATAGCTTATCTGCTCCTTGCCGCAAAGGTCAGGAAGACCGGGACCTTCCTCATCATGGGAACCATAAACGTGCTGCCTGGCCTGATGGCGGCAAACGTCTTCGGTGTCATCGGCAGTATCGCAGGCTGGGCCCTTGCGGAGGTAGTTGCCACGCGGATTGGGTACTCGAACAGGAAAGGTCTCGTTGCGGCTTACGTCGTCGGTTGCACACTGCAGTCGGCGCTCTACACCCTTCCCATATACCTTTCAGCTGCTCAGTATCTTTCCGAGCGTCAAGAAATACTGCGACTTACCGATGAGACCATGGCGCAGTTCGTCGCAATGTTCTCGGGTTCCATGTACGCAGGAATGGTCGTTCTTACGGTGGCGACGAGCCTTGTCGGTGCGTTCGTCTCGCTAAAGATCATGAGGAAGCATTTTGAGAAGGCGGGGATTGTCTAAGGGACGCCTCGCAACAAGAAAATCGAGAGATGGGACAGGATAACCCCATGGCTGCTGATGACCTAAAAAGTATCGGGGCTCTCGTCGCCATACGATAAATTGAGATCGCGCGTGTTCCGCGGGTCTATTTTCTTTCTTTGCTTTTGGTCGCTCTACTCTCTTTTTTTTCACGGGCAATACAAACATGGCGGAGTCTGCTCAGGCTAATCGAAGGCCTTGACGCGCCACGGCCTTATATGCGGGCGGCGTTAGTCTATGCTGTCGATAATTTCCTGAAAGGCGTTCAATTCGTGAACTCGGATGTAATAGCCAAGGTTGGTCATTATATTGGTCTGGGGCAACCCCGTTAGAATTGTTCAAGCCATTAAAGCAATGTTTCCACAGCTCCCAAAAACCAAAGTCAAGAAGCCGCGGGAAACCAAATGAGATGGATTTTCTTCATTTGCTCGAAGTATCTGGAAGAGGCACCCCTGTTATAAATCTTTCTCATTGAGGCAAGCCTCCCGACCCTCTCATTTAAGCCCTTTCATACAAGTCTATAGTTCAATCATGCAGAATTGTACATTCATGCTTAATATGCAATAATATTAAGCATGAATGTTTTATTTGGAAAGAGGGTTGACATGAAATTAATCGAGATTGCGAAAGACCAGAATGGCTACGTGTCCGCATCGCAGGTCACTGCCTCTGGCATTCCTAGGAGAAAGCTTGCCGAGGCCGTTAATGCGGGCGAACTTATTCAGGTCGGACGCGGTCTCTACGCTCTTCCGGAGACATGGGAGGATCCATACCTTGTCGCCCAGCATCGGTTCTCGCGCGGCGTATTCTCTGATGACACGGCGTTGTTCCTGCACGGTATGACCGACCGCGCGCCCTTTTTCCTCACCATGACGTTCCCCAGAAGCTACAACGCCACACCCGTTAGGGAGGCAGGGATAGTCTGCCGCACCTGTGCTGACGAGGTACTTGAGCTTGGACTGGTAGAACTGACTACTCAACACAGCAATATTGTTAGGGCTTACGATCTAGAGAGAACACTTTGTGACCTGGTCAGGGGTCAAGGCATAGTAGACTCGCAAATTGTCATTCCGGCGATGCGGACCTATGTAAAAAGTCCAAAGAGAGATGTAGAGAAACTAATTGAGTACGCGCATAGACTTGGCGTTGAGAAGAAAATCCGAAATTACCTGGAGGTGCTGCTATGAGGAT